>JANNVM010001325.1:0-17810 GCA_031414455.1 Verrucomicrobiota bacterium | reverse complement strand
CAAGCGCCGCCAGAAGCTGCTCTTCCTGGTGGACAATCACCTCCTGCTCTGGCAAATCGCCACCACGCGCAATCTCGACGATCCGGAAGTCATCACCGGCTTTGCCCGCATCGTCCGCAGCCGCGAATGGCTCGACGCCCTCTACCTCCACACCTGCGCCGACAGCCGCGGCACCAACGAGACCGGATGGACCGACTGGAAGGAAAGCCTCGTCCGCCAGCTCTATCATTCCACCATCGCTTACTTTGGCGGCAGTGATGCCTTCCTAAGCCACAGCCACCTCTCGCTCGCCAACATCCGCAAAGCCGCCGCCACCGACCTCGATGACAGCTACGACGCCGAACTCGAAGCGCACCTTGCCGGCATGCCCGCGCGTTATTTTAACTTCCGCAATCCCGCCAGTGTCCTCCTTCACATCCGCACCTGCCGGCAGTTTTTCCGGCAGCTCCGCAAAGACGATGCCGGCAGTGCTCTGCGGCCCGTACTCCGCTGGGTCGCTCATCCCGAGCAGGGCTGCAGCGAATTGATTCTTGTCTCGTGGGACCGCCACCTGCTGCTCGCCAAAGCCGCCGGTGCCCTCGCCGCCAACGGCCTGAACATTCTCAGCGCGGACATCTTCCTCCGCGCCGACGGCCTCGTGATAGACCTGTTCCGGGTCTGCACCACCAGCCTGACGCCTGTCACGTCGGAGAAAACCATCGGCAGCGTCAACGAACTGCTCAGCCGCGCCTGCGCCGGCGAGGATATTGATTTCGCCAAACTCATCCGCAGCCGCCGCGACGACAGCCCCTTCCCGCCATCCGCGTGGCAGGATGAATTCCCGGCCTTCACCGGCGTTTACAACGAACCGAAGCGCGACCACACCACCGTGGACATTCAGGCGGTGGACCGCATTGGTCTCCTCTACGGGGTTTTTGCCGCCATCGGAAATCTCGGGCTCGAAATCACTCATGCCCGGATCGGCACGGAAAAAGGGGCTGCGATTGACACCCTCTGTGTGACGTCTGCCGCCGGTGAAAAGCTCACCGCCCCCGCCGTCCTCGCGGAACTGAAACGCGCCGTCAGCAAGGCCGCGGGCATCAGTGGTCCAGTGTAAAAATTCCGCCGTGGTCGCCCGGCGCCAGGATCGGATTCGCCCGGGGCGAATATTCCGCCGTAAATTTCTCAACGCCTGCCGCTGTGGAATTGTCCCACGCTCACACACCATGAAAGCACTGATTCTCACCGCCGCCCTGCCTCTCCTCGCCTGTGCTGTCCGCGCTCAGGACGCTCCGCACGCCCATGACGCGCCTGCCGAAACCGTGGAGAAAGCTCACGCTGCCGCATGGCTTGGCATCGTCATGACCGAAAGTGACGACAAAGTCGTCGTCGGCCAGGTCATTCCCGGCAGTCCCGCCGACAAAGCGGGACTTAAGGAAGGGGACCGCATTCTTCGGATCGGAGATGCCGCCGTTGAAGGCCAAATGGAGCGGGTCAGGGACAAAGTCGGCCAGCAGAAGCCTGGCGGCACTATCGAGGTCCGCTACCTTCGCGGTGACAAGGAGGACACCGTGAAAGTCGAGCTCGCCGAACGCCCTGCTGAATTGGGCGGTGATTTTCGCGGAGAGTTTCGCCGGGAGGAAAAGAAAATCTCTCCGGCTCCCGGGTGGAAGACGGATGACCAGGGCAGGATCCTTGAGGAAACGAAGCCGGCCATTGAAGATGTGAAGGAGGAGATCGGGAAAAATGCCGATCGACTCCGTTTTGAATATGGGAAGGCAAAAAAACGGATGCTGACGCCGGACGGAGATAAGAAGAAGCCGGCCCCGGACATTGAATTGGATCCATTCAAAGAAGCGGACGGAGGAAAACTGTTGCGCTATTATTTCGACAAGGAGTGGCGCGGCAACAAAGATGATGACGATGATTGGGAGTTAAGGCTTGGCATGGAGGCTCCTCTCTTTGAGTGGAAAAACGGCCAGAAGCCGGGAGTCAAATTCCTCGAACTCAAAAAGAGAGGCAGTCCAGAAAACGAGGCCGCCATTTGGAAGCGCGTCCAGGAAAGCATCGCCCGTTCACTCAAGCAATCCGATGTCGGCCCCGACATGGTTGGGAAAGTAATGAAAGCAGTGGAGGAAGCCCGTCGCGCCGACACTGAGAAAGACGCCCGCCGCACCAAACTCGAAGCGGAAGCCGCGAAGCTCGAAAAGGAAATGCAGTCGATCAAAGAACGCTCTGAGAAGGTGCGTGAGGAACTGAAGAAGGCGACGGAGTGAATTCACCACGCCAGGGCCGACTTGCCCTTCGGCAGGTCCACGCAGGCGATCACGCTTTTGGCATCGCGCCGCACCCAGGATCCTGCCTTCAGCGCCGCAACTGACTTCGCCTCCTCCAGCGGCTTATCACCAAACTTAATGGCGCGTCCTGCAGGCGCGGCGAATTCCACAGTGAAATCCTGACAAGCCCAGGGTGCCTTGAATTCGATGCCGGCCTCTGTCTTGGTAGTCGTCGTGCATTCCTTAGCCGCCCAATAGCGCGCCAGGGTGCTCAGTTTCATCCACAGCAGGTTGTCGAATCTCGCGTGCAGGCGGTTCACGACCTCCTGGAAAATCTTGAAGCCCTTCTCCTCGCCGTTCCAGTGAATGCCGGTCCAGTGGCACACCATCATCGCCGGTTCGCCCCTGGAGATGACGTCCACCATGCGTCCTGACTTCAAATCCGCAGTGATGAATTTGTCCGCGCCTTCCGGCTCCACGTTGTCCCACCCGCCCGTCCAGTCCCCGGTGCAGCCGAGGACATGCACGACGCACTTCGGATCGTCCGAATCCAGGTCGCGCACGTTTTGCACAATGGGCGCGACACTGGCAGTGCCCTCTGCGTGGAGGTCGCGGAAATAGTGCGGCACGCCCGCTTTGAAAACACTGCGCACCGACTCGAAAGACGCCTGCGCCAGTTGCGGGCGCGCTCTGTTGGCGAATCCGCCCGGCGTGGTGACGCCTTCGCACGGCAGCCCGATGTTCTTCAGAATCGTCAGAGCGTAAGTCATGTAGGCCGTTATTTCGTCGGCGCTGCGTCCAGTCGTCCAGTCCCAGTTCTCCATGAACTTCGTGGTGAACTCCTCATAAGGATGCCCCGTTTTCAGATCGATGATGCGCGTGTGCGTCACCATCTCCGGATGGATGTCCCAGTTGGGCATCATCAGCGTCCTGACAAGTTCAATGCTCCGCTGCAGTTCCTTCTGCGACCACCCCGGAATCTGCCGGTCCAGCCGGCCCACGCAGGCCGGATACGGAACGATGCTGTATTTCCCTTTCACGCCGTGCTCCGCGCACCATTCGCCGAATTTCCTCACAAACGCGTCCGGGATCTCATCCGGCCAGGATTTCCAGTCGCGCTGATACTCCTTTCGCTGCCCGGCATGGACGTGATCGAACTGCGGCATCGCAAACTTGTTCAGATTCACGAGGCACGTTGAGTCATCCACGATGAGGCCGACCGGTACGCGGTTCCGCGGATTCAGCACCGTGACGTCCTTGCAGGTTGCGGGACGCTGCCCGGCCTCCTGGCCGAAGAGACTGCCGGTCACGAGTCCGGTGCCGGCGGTGATCGCGGTCTGACAGAAGCGGCGGCGGGAGAATGGTGAGTCAGTGGAGTGCATGGCCACCAGTATGCCGGCATCGCCGGGGTTGCGCCATCCGCATGGGCGGAGCCGTTACACCGGCACCCACTTCCGCTGCGCGTGGCTTTTCAGCACCGCCTCGCAGAGTTTCACTTCGTCATGCCCATCCTGAGCCGTCGCGAAAAGGAGTGGCGTCTTTTTTCCGCTCGCGATGTGTTCATAAACGGCACGGTAGTGCATTTTGTGGCTGTCCGAGAACCCTTCCGGGTGGCCGGCCGGGTAGTCCGTGAAGCCCGCCACGTCCTCCATGAATCCCGGTGTGCCTCGCTGGAGAATCTGATTCGGCACATCGCGCCGGCCGACCATGATTTCGTTCGGTTGCTGCAAATCCCAGCGCACGCTGCCCTCCGTACCGTAGATGCCAACGGCAAGGCTGCACTTCCACCCGGCGGCCACCTGACTGATCGCCGCATTGGCGTGAACCCCATTCGCAAAGCCGTGCGCGGAGTCACCAAACTTCAGCAGCACGCTCGCAAAATCCTCCGTGTCCACTTGATAGGCCTCCATCTTCTTCGGGTCTGACGTTGCGAACGTCTTCACCTCACCCTTCGGTCGGCGGCGCGTTTTGTGAAACGTCTCCAGTGCGGAAAATACGGCCTCGGGCTTCGCGCCGAGGATGAACGACACGGCATCAATCCAGTGCGTGCCGATGTCTCCCACCGCGCGGAGCTTGCCGCCTTCGCTGGCCAGCAGCCGCCAGTTGTAGTCGGTTTCCTTGAGCAGCCAGTCCTGGAAAAAATGCCCCTGCACATGAATGATCCTGCCTAGATCACCGCGCTGGACCATGGCGCGCATCTGGAGCACCGCAGGAAAGAACCGGCACATGTAATTCACGGCGAACACGCACTTGTTCTTCGCTGCTGCTTTTACCAGCCGCGCCGTCTCCTGTGTGTTCATGCCCAGCGGCTTTTCGCAGATGACATGCTTTCCCGCGGCCAGCGCCGCCAGCGACTGCTCGACGTGAACTTTGTTCGGCGATGTGATGTGAACCACATCCACATTCTTCGAGCGCAGCATGGCCTTGTAGTCGTAGTCGCCATACACCTCGGGAATCCCCCAGCGTTCCGCCGTTTCCTTTGCACTCGCCGTGCTTCCGCAGATGGCCGTAACAGAAACGCCGAGCCGCTTGAGCGCCTCAATGTGAACGGGGCCGATAAAACCGGTGCCAATGACAGCGGCGCGAAGATGAGTGAGATTGATAGGCATGGGATTTGGGGCTGTGACCAGTGAACACAGCGGCGGCGGAAGTGAAACAAAAAAGCAGGCCGGTGCCGCCACCCGCTCACTCCGGACGATACATCCCGCCGCAGCCTGGCTCGTAGAGGGTGAAGCCAAGGACCGGGGCCATGCTGTCGAAGTGTTTGTCCTTCGCATAGACGCGCATCTTCGCACGGACTGCGAGCGTGGCGATGAGGATGTCATTCCATGGAACAGTGATACCGGCATCGCGCAGTTGCCACGCGTGCTCCACTGCCGAGAGCCAGTCTTTATCGAGCACATGGAGAAACGGGAGGCAGGAAAAGCCGTGCTCCATGCGTTCACGCTCATTTTGGCGCGACCCACCGAGAACTTCCAGGCGGGCGGGGCCACAGAGGACCGCTTCGAGTTCACTGAGCAGTGACTTCAGGCCCAGTTTCACTTTGAGATCGCCGTCGCGGCGGGCGGCTTCGATCCAGATGGAGGAATCTATGAGGACCATGAGAGGCGGGGTTCGTTAGCGGTCCAAACCCTCAATTTCCTCATTCGTGCATGGGTAGTCAAACTCTCCTTCCAGCAGGCTGCGGCCAAAGTCTTTGGCCTGCGCACGTTTCACATATTCCTCCACGATTCGGGCAATGGCGGGGCTCCGTTTCTTCTCGCCGGTGATCTTTTCGACCTCAGCCAGGATGGCTTCATCTATGTCTATGGTGATTCTCATGGCGTAGTTTGCATCTAAAAGAATCTTTTTTAATACGCAAATGATGTATTTATCTGAAAATGCAATCCTTCGAAGATTCTTTTGACATTGGATCATGCAGTGCGGGGGCATTTTCCCCGGCTTGCCATTGAGGAAGCGGGGGCTTTACTCCGAGCCTATGTCCACGCTGAAAATTCTTATCACCGGTTGCCGGGGCCGGATGGGCCAGGCCGTTGCCGCCTGTTCCGCTGACGATCCAGAGGTCGTTGCCGAGCGCCAAATTGACGCCGGTGACGAACTTGCGACGAACCTTGCGGCCTGCGATGCGGTGGTGGATTTCTCGTTCCACGGCTTCACGGCAGAACTCGCCGCGGCGTGTGTGGCTCAGAAAAAACTGCTCGTCATCGGGACCACAGGACACGATGCAGCGACGGAGGCGGGAATCCGTGAAGCTGCACAGCACATTCCCATCGTGTTCGCGCCGAATTTCAGCATCGGCGTCAACACGCTGTTCTGGCTGACGCGCAAGGCGGCGGAGATTCTTGGCCCGGATTTCGACCTGGAGGTCGTGGAAATGCACCACAACAAAAAGATAGACTCACCCAGCGGCACGGCGCGCCGGCTTGCGGAGATTTTGTGTGAGGTGGAAAACCTGAGCTATACCAGCGACGTGCGGCACGGAAGGTTCGGCAATGTTGGCGGCCGCACAAAACGGGAAGTTGGCATGCACGCCGTGCGCGGCGGTGATGTTGTCGGTGATCACACGGTTATCTATGCTGCGCAGGGTGAGCGTGTGGAGTTGACCCACAAAGCTTCGAGCCGCTTCACGTTCGCGCAGGGGGCGGTGCGTGCCGCGAAATGGCTGCGCGGCAAAGCGCCGGGGCTTTACGACATGGAGGACGTGCTGGAACTGCGCGGACGATAAATGGGAAGGGAATGCGGCATCGCGCTGGGATCTAATTCCGGTGACCGCTCCGCCCACCTGCTGGCGGCGGTGGCGGAGTTGCGGACAGTGGATCCGCACCTGGAGGTCTCACCCGTTTATGAAACCGCGCCGGTGGACTGCCCTGACGGCTCCGGTGCATTTTTGAATGCCGTCGCCGTGCTGACATGGACGGACATGCCGGAGTCACTGCTGCACTGGCTCCGCGGCATCGAATGCCGCCTTGGCCGCCCGGCAGTGCGCGACCGGAATGCTCCGCGGACCATTGATCTCGACATCCTCTATGCCGGGGATGCCGTGCTCACCGGTGAGGAACTAACGCTTCCGCATCCGCGCCTGCACGAGCGCCGGTTTGTTCTTCAACCGCTCTCTGCTCTCCGTCCGGATCTGGTGTTGCCGGGATTTTCGAAATCGATCCGGCAACTGTTCGACGCCTTGCCCTGCGACGGTGGGAGTCAGGGCTTGCGGAAGCACCGCGAGCGATAGGAAAGCTCACCGGATTTAAGTGCTTCGTATATGCGGGAGCCGGGAACGCCGGCGAAGTCGCGTCCGAGGCTGTGGAGGAACTTAGGCAGTCGCCGCCGGATGAGGGCGAGGCTGCGTTCGGCATTGCAGTCCATACCGCGGAGGACTTCGCCATTGATAATGCGCGATTGCACGATCTCCAGCGGGGCGGCGGCGATGGCGGCATCCCACGCCGCGAAAAGGTCGCTGAACCGGAAATCGGCGTAAAGGAAATGACCGCCGGAACGGAGCACGCGGGCGACTTCTCCGAGGAAGCCGGCGAAGTCAGGATAGCAGTGTGAGGCTTCGACGTTGATGACGACATCCAGTGAATTGTCAGGGAAGGGGAGTTTCTGCGCATCACCCTGCTGGAAGGTGAGGCCTGGAACCTGGTGACGCTGCCGGCAGAACTTGATGCCTGCGGGATTGAGATCGAGGCCGGTGTATGTTGCCGGATGCATCGTCCGGGTGATCCATGCGGCCCCGCCGCCGTGACCGCAGCTTACTTCCAGGACTTCCTTTCCACGCAGTTCCACCTGCGAGGCGACATGGTGATAGAGTTGAATGCACGCGCGGTTGGGCTCATCCTCCGGTGCAAGCGCCAGTCCAACGGGCGGGTCGGATTCGAAGGCGTAGTTAAGAAACAGCACCTCTTCGCTGCGGAGCCGGCGTGTGAGGAACGGATACCACAACCGCCAAATGGCTTTGCGGACGGTGCCGATGGAGAAGAGGCGGTCGAGGAGTGGCATGATATCAGGTGCGGGAGGCCGGAGCCCCTCGCACCGGATGTCATCCGCCGCGAGCCGTATTCACCGGCCGCATGGGCGCGCCGTGATCTTTCGCCGCTCACGTCATGAACGGCAGGCCCCGGGTCGGGAAGCGCCTAAGGTTCGGGAAGATGACGTCGAGAGCGGACTCCGGCACACCCATCCACCGGGCGAGGCTTGCGGAGTATTCGTCCACGCTGGTGGTGGGAATCCAGCGGCCCGTGGGATTGCCGCCGTCGGTGTCGGTGGGGCCCCCGAGTTGGAAGACGGGGAATGAGCCGTAGAGTTTGCCGCCATCCACAGCGCCGCCGGCGACGAGGTGGTGGTTGCCCCATGCGTGGTCCGTGCCGAGGCCGTTGCTCTTAAACGTCCGGCCGAAGTCGGCGGCGGTGAAGGTGGTGACTTTGTTGGCAACGTTCACTTCCGGCGCAGCCGTGGCGTCATAGAAGGCTTTGATCGAACGGCTGACGTCCGCCATCAGATTGGCGTGTGCCTGCGGCTGGAGTCCGTGGGTGTCGAAGCCGCCGATGGAACAGAAAAAGATCTGGCGGCGCATGCCCATGGAGTTGCGTGCGGCGATGATGCGGGCAATCATTTTGAGCTGCTGGCTGAGTCCGCTGTTGTTGGCCTGCGCAAAGGCGCTGTTGATGGCGGTGTTCACATTCGCCGGCAGGCTGGCGAGGCCGCCGGTAAGCGCCGAGCCGTTGAGCAGCGAGCGTTCATTGACGTTGCGGAAGTCGAGCAGACCCAGGTTGGCGCGTGAGGCATTGAGCGTGGGATCACCGCCCTGCGACGGCTCCCGCAGGATTTGGTCGATCAGTGTCTTTCTGGTGCCGGAGTAATCCCGGAAGGTGGACGCTCCACTGGTGGAAATCTTGAACTGATTCACTACCTCTCCCACTTCCCATGTGTTGGTCCCGGCGATGGAGACGGACATGGAAACCTGTCCGGGGCTGATGTTTTGCTGTGCGAAATCGAGACGCACCCGGTCCATGAGGCGCCCGCCCCAGCCCGTGCGGCTGATGGCGTCCGGAATGGACGTTTGCCACTGCGTCACCTGATCGTTGTGGGAGAAAAGCTGCGGCGGTTTCTTCTTTCTCCCGGCGCGGTATTCGCTGCGCGTCATCGGCTCGCTCAGTACGCCCACGTTGCGGATAAAGGCGAGTTTCCCGGCATCGAAGAGCGACTGCATTCCCTGCATGGAGGAATGCACGGCCGCTTCCTCACCGCCGGTGCGCGCAGTACTCAGGGGCAGTCCATAGTAGGTGTTGCCATTCGTGCCGCTGGCCGCAGCCTCGGCCTGGTCGCGGAAGAGCGCGAGCCCGGTTCCCCGGATGCCGGCGTAGCTGGCATAACGTTCGGTATCGAAGGGAATGAGAAGGTTGTTGCCGTCATTACCGCCACTCAGGAAGACGCAAACGAGCGCCTTGTAGTCAGGATAGACAGTGCCGCTCTGCGCGAGTGCGGTGTTGATCATCCGAAGGTCAAAAATGGCGTTGGCCGCACTGGCTCCGAGGGCCAGACCGGTGGCTCGCTGGATGAAGGATCGCCGGCTGAGAGAGTCGCTGGAATTCATAACAGTATAGGTCGGTGATGGTTGATGTCTATTTTTGCCAGGCGAATTCGGGTGTGAGAGAGATGAGATAAAAGGCTTCGCCGATGCGCTTCATTTTGTTGCCGTCCGTGGCCTCAACGAGGGTTTCGAGATAGTTGACGATGAGCGTGCGCAGCCGCGGGTCCAGTTGCCCTGGCATGATGAGGCTGGCGATGCGGTCCACGAGCACCCCGGAGTCGGCGGCGATGCTGAGTTCGTAGGCGAGATCGAGTTTGATGTCTTTCTTGATAGGATCCCCGTAGTCATAGCCCTGACCGGCGCTGTAGGGCTCGGCGGCGTTTGCGGTGTTGTAGCGCGTGAGGTCGTAGAACCAGTTGCCGGCATTGATGACCGTGGTCTCGGTAGTGATCTGGAACTCCGGTGCATAGAGTCCATTCTCGCCCGTGTTGCCGAGATAAACGTAGTTCGGCTCGAAGAAGTTGAAGACGGTGGGTGATTTGAGCGGCGTCTGGTTGAGGCCGGCGTTGGTGCTTCCCATACCCCACTGCCGGCGGCGGGAATTGGCGGAGGTTTGTTCCACCCATGTCTGGGCATCAATGCCCGTGTTGTTGACAGGGGCGGTTTGCCGGAAGGTCTTGCCGGTGTTGGTGCCGGCGATGACCCGGATGTGAGCCATGTTTACCTCCGCGCCGCTGTCGGCATGCGCGGCCCGCGTCAGCACAGACGCGGTTCCGTTGAATACGTAGATCCCGTTTTCCGCGGGGATTGTCTGGCTCTTGAGCAGAATGGTATTGCCGTTCGCCAGCACATAGCCATCCACTGCAGCGTAGGGCGTCACGGTGGTATTGATCGTGAAATCTGTGGTGGGAAGGGGCAGCGTGAGATCCACATTCGCCTGAGTGGCGCAAATAACAGAGCCCAGATCAATGGTGCTGCCGAAGTTCCGCTCGGCATAGCTGAAGCCCTTGAAGGCACGCAGCATTTGGGTGGCCCGGATGACAGGCTCTTTCAGGTGGCCGAATCCCGTCTGGGTGCGCGGCAGTTGATTGCGGGCCTCGGGATCGAGCAGGATCGCCTTCGCCACGGCGGCAAGGTTGCCGCGGACGCCGGTTCCGTCGTTCTCAAACTGAGACGTCACGCGGTAAACATAGCCGGGGCTGGGATTGGCCGTGACCATGCGTTGAATGAGCTGACGGCAGAGGAACGGGCCGGTGTTCGGGTGATGGAAGATGACGTCGAGTGCCGCAGAGAGTTCTGCATTGCACGAGTCCACCGTGGCCGGTGACTGCGCCGGGATGACGGCTTCCTCGAGCAGCAGCTTGGCCCCGGTGTCGTGGTCGGAAGCCTTCGGCGTCATGGCGGTAATGTCGTTGCTGGAGGTGCCGGGATAGTTCCATCCGGTAAAAACATGGGCAAAGCCCACGACATTGTCCTGTTCATAAGTCGGCACCGGGAGGCCCGCCAGGCTCAGGACGGGCGTGCCGTCCGGCTGCAGCCGCATCAGGCCGACAGAGAAGAGTTGCAGGATTTCACGGGCAAAATTCTCATTGGGAATATAGCCGGTGGCGGGATTGGGCTTTTTGTTGCCCTGCATGTCGAGGTAAACGCCCATCGCAGGATTCAGCGTCGTGCGCTCAAGGAGGGTGCGGAAATTCCCCAGACCGTGGTAATAGAGCAGGTCGTAGTAATGGCCGACAGCGCGCGCATCTTCGTCCAGTTCGCCCTCCTCGGAGAGGACGAGTATTTGGCTGAGTGCGAAGGCCATGCGGTGGCGAAGCTGGTCGGGGGCTTTTACAGTGGTGGCCCACCATGCGCGCCAGATTTCATCAGCACTCTGCGGTCCCTGATCCTCTGTCGAACTGCGCGGATAGCGCTGGTAATATTCATTGATATAGGAACACAGCGGGCCGGAGCCGTTGTAGGCGGTAACGAGGGCATTGGGTGCCGTGCGCGAAGCGCTCGGTATTGCGTAAACCACCGTGGGCGGCATCATCGTGGTGATGAGCGTTTCGGGATCGGATCCCGCTGGCAGGGCGAGCTGGGCATTGACCCATGCGGCATAGCCGAGTTGCTGCACGGACTCGATGCTGTCGGCGTCCCAGGGCGCAGCGCCATCGCTGTCATTCCGGGCGCCAAACGTCGCCTGCTGGAGGAAGCGAACGATTTCGCTTTTCGCGGTGGCCGGATCGGATGGAAGGGTCAGCTCCGCGGCGGCGGGCGGTGCGGGAGGGATGAAAAACTGACTGCCGCTAACCGGATGGAAGACTCCTTTGACCTCGCCGGAAGGATAGGCGGTGGTATGGAGATTGAGGTAGGCGGAGCCCCCTTCGACGGCGGCTGCGAGATCGGCCACGGTGTGACTGGCGGAGGCGGTGAAGGTCCATGTGTAGTTGCCGTAGATGTCAGGCTGAACGGCTTCAACGTCGAAAATGATGCGTCCGGCCTGACCGAGGATGGTGCGGGAATCGTGAATGTGGGCGCCGGAGTTCACGGGGCCGGTGAGATTGCTGAATGTGTAGGAAAGCCGGGCTTCCGTGCGGGCTTCGTTTACGAGAAGCAGGGCCGAGCCGCTGGCCAGAGTGGTCGCACCGGTTTGCGGTGTGAGGGATGCGGCATAGAGCGTGCCATTGGGGCCGGCAGAGGCGGGGGGAGCGTAGGCGGTCAGCGCCCAGCCGGGGATGATTTCCTTCAATGCCGGATCCGTTTGGCCCGGCTTGAGCCACGCGACGGCGAGGTGGTCGGAGCCCGAGGTCTCGCGGCGGATGGTTTCAAAGTAATAACGCAAACCCGCGGTCATGCGCATGGTGATGGATTTCTGTGAAGGCTGCGCATCCCAGACACCGTCAGCCACCGGGCCGGGGGAAACCCACGCGCGCTTCAGGCGGCTGGCCGGCTCTTCGCTGGAACTGACCCACAGTTCGGCGTTTTCGTCGCTGGTCAGGAAGAAGGTGAAGAGCCCCGTGGCCGGGGCCGTAAGGTAGCCGCGCAGTCGCTCGCCGTAATTGTCACCGCTGTTGTCGGGAGACTCCAGTTTACTCACCGTTCCGCTGGTGGACGGCGTCGTGTGCAGAGGGATGGCACCGAGACCTGTGCCGGTGACTCCTGTCCAAACCTCGCGCGTCGTGGAGCCTCCGGTGGTGGTCACATAGAGCACGATCATCTTCGACCCTGAGCCCGCGGCGTTGGAGGCCGTGACCGTGAGCGGGTAGTAACCGCGGGGGGCGTTCACGATGCCTGAGATGAAACCCGTCGCGTCCACCGCGAGCCCGGCGGGCAGTCCGCTGACGTTCCATGCGGTGGGAGTGTTCGTTGCAGTAATTTGATAGGCGAACGGTGCTCCGGCGATCCCGCCGGCCGCCAGTGGGGAGGTGATAACCGGCGCGGCACCCGTAAAGCCTTCTCTGCTGAAGGCGCTCATGGGAATGGTTTCCTCCGGTATCGTCGGTGTGGACCAGCGGATTTGAATGTTCGCATTGTCGGTGAAGCCCGCTGAGTCGCGGTAGTCCACGCGGAAATAGAGCGGCTGACCGGCTGCTGCAGCCACGCCGCCAGAGAGCATGGAGGCCGAGTTTTTTGTCGCGGGGCTGGCGGTGCTCCACAAATTGATGCGTGCGCCGGTCGTCGTTGCCGGTGCGGCGGTGATGGGTGTGGTGCTCACCCACACCACGACACCCCGGTCGGCGATGGCATGGATTTGATAGACTTCACTGGTCTTTGGATAGAGAAATCCGGTCCAGCGCGCGCTCCACAGGTCGTCGTCAAGGATGCGCGGGTCCGGCGTGCCGTTGCCTGTGCCCGGAGGCGTTCCCGCGGGCTTGCTCCAGTTGAAATCCACCGCCGGATCGTGCTGCTTGAATGCCAGTTGCAAGGGATCGAAGTTCAACGGGTTCTCATAGCCGGAGCCGGAGGAATCATAATACTCGCCGTCGAGGCCCTGGCTGATGATGGTGATGGTCGCAGCACCGGAGTTTCCGATCTGATAGCCGTTTCCGGCAGTGAGATTCAGTGTCACGGTTTCCGCCGGCTCCATCTGAGTATCGGCCAGAGGCGTTACGGTCAGAAACGACTCGGTGACTCCCGCCGGTATCTGCACACTGGTGCCGGAAAGGACGTAGTCGGTTCCCCTCACGGCTGTGCCCGAAGTGGAGAAGGAAACCGTCACCGGCAGAAATCCCCCATGCCGGGTGATGCGGAACTGTGCCGTGCGTGGCCCGGATTCATTCGCCCACGAGGTCACGGGAGACACATTTACTGTGTTTATCGCAGAGAATTGCGACTCCAGGTAGTTCCGGTCAGAACGCCCGTCTCCATCCGTATCAAAAAGGTAGCGGTCGGTTCCCGCCTGAAGTTCCTCCCAGTCAGTGATCCCGTCGGCGTCCGTGTCGGTATCCGAAACCTGCACCCGAAGGAACTTTCTGGACTGGCCGAGGGGGGAGGCCGCTGTCACCACTGCTCCGGTGCCCGCGAGAGCTGCTCCCTCGTTGGCCCATGGGCCCGCAGGAAGCAGCGCCGTCTGTAGTTGATAGACTTTTCCGGCCACCGACGGCCACGATGCGGTGATCCCATTTCCCGCGTGAACCAGGGTGGCGATGCGGAGCAAATCCGCTCCCCTGCCAGGATGCGTGCCGGCCGCCGCTTCGCTTTCATTGCTCATCCCGTCGCCGTCGGAGTCGGTCGCGCCATTCGCACTGACCGGATAGAGCGCCTCGTAAATGTCGCTGATGCGATTTCGGTTGGCATCAAGTCCCAGTTGGCTTGTCTGCCCGGTCTGGCCATGCGAAGAGGAGAACGGCAAAACAGCGAGGACCACGGCAGTCAGCGTCGCGGCAACACAATTGGGGCGGTGGATCGGTTTCATGGGGGCAGTGGAGGCGGGTGAATTCAGGCCAAACGGCGTCTCAATCGCCGCGATTTTTATAAATACCATAATTAAATAGGGGATTCTCTAGGGTTGGGCAAATGTTTTTATGGAAATTTCAAAAACAAACGCTTCCTGTGAGAAAAGCCCTTAATTTATGGCATCTTGTTGGCCATTGCCGGTCCTGGACGGAATTGACCTTTAGGGCCGCCGTCCGGCTCCGCTCATTTCTGTTTGCCCGGGGTCTGCGCAGGGGCATCAGTGCTGCTATTTCTCCTCAGCGTGAGGCTGCTCTATCGGGGATTTGTCGGACGGGGAAGGGAATCCAGCGGGTTTATCCTCGCCTTGCCCGGGTGTTTCCTCCTGAGCCTTGTCGTGGCCTGCATCGTCTCAAACCTGGTGATCCGCTCCCGGCGCATTACGAAAAAGGAGGGCCGGTTCGCCGGTGCCGGCGAGGGCTGCCTTCAGCAGTTCGAGAGACGCTGAGCTATCGCCTGACAAAGTAGTCCGGCCCGCTGAAAGCACTGCTGCCGCCGGTGGAACCGCCGAAAACCACCATGCCCTGCGGCGTCCAGGTGGCGGTGTGCATGCCGCGGGCGGGGGGAGCCTCGTCGCTGTCGAGCAACACCCAGCGGTTTTCCGTGGGAAAGAATTCCGCGCCGTCGTTGAAGCTGCGGAGGTCTTTTTGATCGCCGCCGCCCCAGACGATCATGGACGAGCCGGTCCACACGGAGGTGTGGAAAAAGCGGGCCGCCGGAGCGCCTTCGGTTGTCAGGCTGCGCCATGAATTGGTCGCCGGATTGTAGGCCGCGCCTTCATTGGTGACGTGATTGACGTTCTCATCACCGTTCTGAACTGCGCCGCCCCAGACGAGCATTTCGCTGCCGGTCCAAACGGCCTGACAACCCCAGGTTCCCAAAGCCGGTCCGTAATGATTCATCGCCGTCCATTGATTCGTCGCCGGATTGTAGCGGGCACCGCTTGGCAGCGTGCGTTTGAGATCCGGCGTGATCCCGCCCCAGACAATCATTTCGCTGCCGGTCCATACCGCAGCGGGTTCAACACGGGCTTCGGGCGCCCCCTCCACCGGCAGCGGTGCCCAGCGGTCGAGCCCCGGATGATAACGGGCTCCGTTGTTCCACGCGTGCTGTCCGTCGCCGAATCCACCCCAAACGATCATCTCGGAGCCGGTCCACACGGCGGCCATCTGCGAACGCGGTTCCGGCGCACCTTCGCTGCTCAGCGGTTTCCAAAAATCGCCGGCCGGATCGTAAGCGGCCCCGTCGCCTTTGTGCTGCGCAGACACAAACTGATCGCGTCCGCCCCACACCAGCATCCGGCTGCCCGTCCACGCTGCGGCGTGGCACCAGCGGCCTGACGGTGCGCCTTCACTGGCCACGGCCCGCCGCGACTTCTGTTCAGGATTGAGCCGCCAGCCGTTCGCATGGAATATTCCATCAGCGCCGCCGCCCCAGACGATGACCTCCTTACCCGTCCAAACAGACGAATGAAGAATCCGCCCGGTTTCTACGGTCTCTGTAGTCTTCGGATTGATCTCGGAGGAGAACGACCTGCCCGGCTCCTGAAGGGATTGAGGGAGTGACAGTTCCAGCGGCTCACCGGCGGAACAATTCAGAATGGAAACAAACAGAGCGGCAGTGGTTTTCATAGCGGTGCGTAATGCGGCCAAAGAAGCATCGTCCACGCGGCATGTCTGTAAGGATTGTGTAAAACACTACGGTGTCACCATAAGATCGCGCACCCGCAGGTGCGCCCCTGGCATCAGGCAGTCTTTGAGCGACGGGCGTTCACCGGTGAAGATCCACGCGCACACCGCGGCGAGCTGAAAAGAAATGAGCGGCGGCACGGCATCGCCGAGGTGCCGGTAGTTGTTGGAAAGCGAGCGGCCTTCAAGAATGAAGTCGTTGGGAAATCCCTGGAGCATGGCCATCTCGCGCAGCGAGCAGAGCCGGTCTTCGACGGGATGCGCGTAGCGTCCGTTGCCGGTGTGGGCGCACTCGCGCTTGATCGTCGGCGCCGGCCGGTCCCACGCCATGCGGCCATAGACGTCAGGGTGAGAACCAAAGTCACCTTTCGCAATCATTCGCTGCATCGCGGGCGTTAGTAGTTCCACGGCGTCCGGGCGGCGCATGAGGTCGAGCCATGAGCCGCCGTCGTGCGGAATGGCGCACAGCCGGCGCTTCACGGTCTGACTGGTGAATCGCGGAAACGCCTCGCGCGCCGTGGCTTTTGCGGTGATGGCCCGCAATGCTGCACGGACCGTCACTGCCGCGGGCCGTACGTTCCAGCCCTGCCAGAGATCCTCCAGGGTGCGCATCGGCAACGGCTTCTTTACCGCGATCACGATGGCCCGCTCGCGTACCTGAGCGAGCCCGAAGCGCGAAAGCAGCAACGACTGCCCCGACACTTCGTAACCGTACTCCTCGAGATGGCTGCGAAAGGCATCGTAGTGCGACTTGAAGTTGCCGCGGATCAGCTCGCGCGCGTTTTCCATGACCACGATGTCCGCGTCCAGCGCTGTGGCGAATAACGCGGCGCGCTGGACGAGGCTGTTGCGGCCGTCATCACGCAGGTGGTTCTGCGGATTGGCCCGGCTGAACCCGGTGCAGGGCGGACAAACGCTGAGCACACTTACTTTTTCATTCGCCAGGCCCAGCGCTGCCCGCAGATCCGGCGGCTTCACCGCCGCCAGATCAAGCGGTTGCGGCTTCAGTCCCATGTTCCGCTCGTAGGTCGTATTGCACTGGAGCGTGCCGCGGCCGGTGCTCGGTTTGCCGATTTCCGCATCCGCCGCCGCGAGCAGCCGGAACCGCGGGTGCCGGTGAAAGCCACAACTCATGCCGCCCGCCCCGGAAAACAGATCCACCACGCCAAACGGGGCGGTATTTCGGGAGGGGCGGATTTTGGGCATCACCCAGTGATTGCGCCGCAGGCGGGAAAAGCAAGGCGCGGCGGGCATTTCACCCCTTGAGCCCCCGGAAATCCAGGCCAGTCTGCGCGCCCTTTTAGTCAGACTTTTTCCTCATGTACCGCACGCACCACTGCAACCAACTCCGCAAATCAGACATCGGTCAGACCGTCACCCTCGCCGGATGGGTCCATACCGTTCGCGACCAGGGCGGTGTTATTTTTCTCGATCTTCGCGACCGCGAAGGCATGACGCAGGTCGTATTTCGCACGGAGGAAAACTCCGAAGTTTCCCAAATAAGCCACAAGCTCCGTGATGAGGACGTCATCCAGGTCACGGGCCGCGTGGACTCGCGCCTCGCCGGCACGGAGAACGACAAACTGGGCACCGGCGACATTGAGATCGTGTGCGCGTCGCTCAATATCCTGAACAAAGCCGACGTGCTGCCGTTCCAGCTCGACCGCGAACTCTCCAACGAGGACCTGCGGATGCAGTACCGCTACCTCGACCTTCGCCGCCCGCGAATGAACAAAAACATCCGGCAGCGCCACAAGATCACCGCCGCCGCCCGCAACTACCTGGACGCCGCCGGTTTCATCGAAGTCGAGACACCGATCCTTTCCAATCCTACACCTGAAGGCGCGCGCGACTTCCTCGTCCCCGCGCGCCTGTCGCCCGGGCACTTCTTCGCACTTCCGC
>JANNVM010001324.1:0-3842 GCA_031414455.1 Verrucomicrobiota bacterium | reverse complement strand
AGGAGGCGTGGTCAAGGAGTGATTCCTCGCGAAGAGGTGGGTTGCGCGAGAGATCGCTTCATTTCGACCAGGTCGCCAATGAAGCGGTTCTCACAGGGCGACGATTCGCGTGTGTTGCCGCTGCGAATCAATCCAGTGCATACCCGCCGATGGCTTTGAGTCTCGCTGATTCCGGCCCTACCGAGCACTCAGCCGCGCCAGGGTATGGTCCAACAAACGCTTCAACTTGTCAGCGGCACCGGCGATGGCTTGCGCAATCGTCTCCGCATCATCCGTGACTGCAATCGGTTGGTGACCTTCAAGGCGCGCTTCCATCATGCAGCGTTTGTCATGAATACCGCCCTTGGCACCGTTGTCATCGCTGAGATGCACTTCGACGCGGGTGATATGCTCCGCCAGATGGCCGAGCGTGCTTTCCACCGTCGCTTCAGCATGTTCGGCCAGCTCTTCGCGACCTTCGATGTGATTGTCTGTGTTGATTTGGATTTTCATTGTGTGTTCCTATTGTTTGGTTCCTTCAAAATCGGCAGGTTGCTGGTCGTCATACTCATGAGATTTTCGTTCATCCAATCCCAAGCTCAGGCGGCCTGCTTGAGGGCTTTGCTCTTTGACGTGATCACCTCCAACGGCGCTTCCCGTGATTTCACAAACGATTTGGCACCTTCGTCCTGGAGGTCCGGAGAGCCGCGCGAGTGGCTTGCTCGGCGGTGAGAATTTTCTGTTCCGCGACCCGGCGCAAACCGCGCACGAGGCCGAGCTTGGAGAGCGTCCAGATGATCCATTTGGTCGGATCCATCTGCCACGGCTTTACGCCATTGCGGTAGTCGTATTGAAACTCGTGGTGATAGTTATGATAGCCCTCGCCGAAAGTGAAAATCGCGAGCAGGAACGAGTCGCGCGCGCTGCATTTGGTCGAGTAGGGCTGGCGTCCCATGGTGTGACACGCGCTGTTGATGAGAAAGGTGCAGTGCTGCAGAACGACGATGCGCGCCACGCCCGCGAGCAGAAATGCGCCGAGAGCGCCGATCCAGCCATTCCACAGAAAACCAAGCACCGCCGGGAACACGAAGCTGACTACGACCGCGATCGTCTGCACATGACGATCCTGCCAGCAGACGAGCTTGTCCTTTTGCAGATCGGGCACGTTATCGCAGGGCTCATCGTTCTTGAGCTTGAACAGTAGCCATCCGATGTGGGCAAAGAAGAAGCCCTTCGAGATGCAATATGGATCTTCCTCGTGGTCCACATGTTTGTGATGTCGCCGATGATCACTCGCCCACTTCAGCACAGAGTTTTCAAAAGCTCCCGCGCCGAAGATGAGGGTGAAGAGCCGGATCGGCCAGCTCGCCTGGAAGGTCATGTGCGAGAAGAGCCGATGGTAGCCGAGCGTCACGCTAAACCCGCAGGCCATCAGCATGGTGAAAAAGAGCGCGACTTGAAACCAGTCCAAGCCGAAGAACCATAGATACACCGGCACAGCAGTGAGAGTGAGCGTAAGTGTCCCGATGAGAAAGAAACTGGTGACCCAGTTGATACGCTCCATCGGGAGGCGGAAAAACAGGCGTTTCGCACGCAGGGTCTCTTCGCTGGGGGCACTGAAGTCCACTTTGTCGGCAACCAAAATTGATCTGTCTGAAAGGAATTTGCTTTTCGCGGGTGGCGTCATTGGCGGGACCGGGACCGGGACTGGGGAGAGGGGGGGCTGGTATGGGGTGAAACCCCCACCTTGCAGCGCGGGAGCGGCAGGCCACCCGGCGACCCACTGGCAAACCTGAGGCCGCATCATCCGTTAACCTTTTGAGCCGCGGAATCCGCCCATCAAATAGATGACGAGGCAGATTATCAAAATCAGGCCAAGTGCGCTGCCGCCGATGACAGGACCACCTAAGTAAAAGCCTCCACCGCCGAAAAGGAGAAGCAGGACCACCACGAGTATTAATATGTTCATGTCGTTAAGATAGCACTCCGCTGCCCGGTTACTATGGGGTCTTCACCCCATAGGGCAGAATTTGGGAAGATGATCCTTGTAGGAGCTTTAACAGTTCCTTTGCGGCACCTTCTGACGAAGCAGGGTTCTGTCCGGTGGCGAGCTTGCCATCGACGACCACATAGGAACCCCAATCGGGGCCATTTTCATAGAGACCCCCATTCGCTTTGAGCATGTCTTCGACAAGAAACGGAACAATTTACGTGAGACCAATACCCTCTTCCTCAGTATTCGTGAAGCCTGTCACGCGGCGGCCCGAGACCACCGACATTCCGTCCGCCCCTTTCGTGTGCTTGAAGATCGCCGGGGCGTGGCACACCGCAGCGAGAGGACGATTCTCACCTCATATCGTCATGAACCGGATGAGAATGGGCGGTGCCGGCCGCCTCGTTATGAGTCGGCTCATTGGTATCTTGATGGTGGTGTTTATTCATAGTGTCTCTCCGGTCACGGGGTCTGTCATCCAGGGTTCGTGATGGGAATCTTCCGCGTCCGAGGTCTCACGGAGCGGAGCGTGGGGCGGGAGCGCTATGGGGTGTACACCTGCCGGTCCACGGCCATGCCCCCTCAATTCGATGCGGCAAGACCAGGCACACGACACATCGGGCGTGCGATCATCAGGCTTTCCTGCCCGGCAAATTCACCACCGGCGAAATGCGGCGGTCCGCAGTCGGCGAACAAGACAGGCGGCCCGCGCTCGAAGCCGATGATCCCGCAGTCCTCGCACAACCGTCGCGCTCGTGCGGCTGCGCTGGCCCCGCTCGCGACGCCGATGATAGTTTTTGGGGCTGAGGTTTCATGTTGCTGCACTCAAATCTTTCACGCGCTCCCGCCACGCGAGGAGCCGCAGGGCGTTCAGGACGACCACGATGGTGCTGCCCTCGTGCAGAACCACGGCGATGCTCAGAGGGATGACGCCAAACCCGGAGGCGATCAGGAGCAGGGCGATGACACCGAGCGCGATCACGAGGTTTTGGCGGATAATGCGCGCGCTGGCGCGGCTCAGGCCGATGGCGAAGGGCAGCTTGCCGAGATCGTCGCCCATGAGCACGACATCGGCGGTTTCCAGGGCGACTGCCGTGCCGCCCGCACCCATCGCCACGCCGACGGTGGCCGCCGCCAGAGCGGGGGCATCGTTCACGCCATCGCCAATCATGGCGATGACACCATGACCGTGCTGGAGTTCACGAATCAACGTCAGCTTGTTGCCCGGCAGCAATTCCGCGCGCACATCGGTGATGCCGATTTGTTTTGCGACCCGATGGGCCACGGAGGCATTGTCGCCGGTGAGCATCACCAGTCGCTCGATGCCCTGCGCGCGCAGCCGTTGCATCACTTCTTTGACCAGGGCTCGCGGCTCGTCGGCGAGGGCGATGACGCCAATGAACTTTCCGGCGCGGCGAATGATGACTGTGGTTTGCCCCTCGCCTTCGAGTTTGGCAACGGTCTCTGCGAGCGATTGGCCTTTTTCGGCCGCAGGATCGCCGGCAAAGGCGCGCATGGCTCCAACCAGAACCTCCGCGCCTTCGACATGCGCCTGAATGCCTTTGCCCGCGAGGTTTTCAATTTCGGAGGCAGAAGGGAAGGTGATGTTCCGCTCTTTCGCCGTCTTCACGATGGCCGCAGCCAGCGGATGACTGGATTGTTCTTCGACCGCAGCGGCGATGCGCAGGACCTCGTCCTCTGTTGTGCCGTCGAAGCCGATGACCTGCGTGACCGCGAAATGCCCCGTGGTGAGCGTGCCGGTTTTATCCAGCGCCACGGTGTTCAGGTTCCCAAGATTTTCCAAATGAACCCCGCCTTTGATCAGCACGCCTCGACGTGCCGCCTGGGCGATGCCCGCGAGCACGGCAGC
>JANNVM010001323.1:0-1571 GCA_031414455.1 Verrucomicrobiota bacterium | reverse complement strand
TGGCAGTCCTCTCGCCGGCACCTCCGGAGCTTCACCCGCGGCCATCCGCCATACGATGGATCTATTCACCAACGTCGCTGAGGTGCTGGAAACCGCCGCCGGCCTTGGTTCCTCCATGTTTCCCCTGCTCTCCGTCGTCGCTGGCCTGCTGAAGATCGTCGGTTCCGTCACCGGTGTCGTCGCGAAACTCCCCATCGCCGATGCGGTCATCGCGGCGATTCCCGGCCTCTGTGCTCAGTCCTCCACCAGCAACAATTTTGAACTGCAGGCGCTGCGGCGCAGCGCGGGCCTGAGCGGCACCACACATTACGCGATCCGCAGTGACTTTCAGCCGGTCTCCGAAGGCTGGAAATTCTGGCGTTATTTTACAAAACTCGATCACGCCGCCAACCTCGCCGCCGACCGCTTCATTTTCCGCCAGGCGAATGATCTGGTCGTGGACTACGATCACATGGCGTCTTTTGCCGATACCGGGGCAGGGGCCACCCTGCCCAAAGCACGCGTCCTCGATCTGGGCACGAATCCGGACGTGTGGCACTGTAATTACTTCCGCCAGGAGGCCGTCACGGCGTGGATCCGGAAGAAACTCGACTGGAGCAGTTGACCGTCGCCGGGTGAGAACGATGCGCTTTCCGGACGGAATGGCTCCGTGTGGGAACCGGTATTTAAGAATTGAAGATCCGCACGGTTGTTCAGGATTGAAATGTTCGCGTGTTTGCGGCTCTTTAGTTTTCAGGCCGCCGCATTTCCCTGCCGCGCCGCCTTTACTTCACGAATTTCCCTCAACCATCCAACTCCCAACGACATGCTCTTCATCGGAATAGACAGCGGCACGCAAAGCACCAAGGCTGTGGTGCTGGATTTTGAAACCGGTGCGATCATCGCCCATGCTTCGGAAAAATACGATGTGATAGAGGGACTGCCGCCGGGGCACATGGAGCAGCATCCGGCAACGTGGACGAAGGCAGTGGATGCGGCGGTGGCGTCCTGCATGGAGCAAATTGGCGGCCGGCGCGGTGAGGTGCGCGGCATTGGTGTCAGCGGGCAGCAGCACGGACTGGTGGTGCTGGATGCGAATGATCAGCCGGTGCGCGCGGCGAAACTGTGGTGTGATACTTCCACCGCGGCGGAGTGCGATGCGCTGGCGGAAGCGTTCGGCGGGGCAGGGGGGCTCATCGAAAAAGCGGGCAATGCGGTGCCGCCTGGTTTTACCGCGCCAAAGATCCTCTGGTTGAAACGCCACGAGCCTGACAACTTCGCCAAAACGAAATCAGTGCTGCTGCCGCACGATTATCTCAACTTTTACCTCACCGGAGTGAAGCGCATGGAGTACGGCGATGCTTCGGGCACGGGTCTGCTCAATATCCGCACGCGGCAGTGGCAGCGGGAGTTCATTGATTTCATTGACCCGCGGGTGAACGACATGCTCTTCATCGGAATAGACAGCGGCACGCAAAGCACCAAGGCTGTGGTGCTGGATTTTGAAACCGGTGCGATCATCGCCCACGCTTCGGAAAAATACGATGTGATAGAAGGATTGCCGCCGGGACACATGGAGCAGCATCCGGCAA
>JANNVM010001322.1:0-3207 GCA_031414455.1 Verrucomicrobiota bacterium | reverse complement strand
CTGACGAAATCCAGAAGCTGCGCGACCTCCATCAGTCGGGAGCACTCAACGACGCCGAATTTGAGACCGCCAAGGCCCGCATCCCCGGCAATACGGGGTGCAGGTTTTCCTGACAGCCGGTGCAGGCTGGCGATGAAGCAGCGTAAGACCAATGGGAGATGAGTCACTCTCGTCATCCTGATGCGCTCATTCTCATCCACCTGGGAAAATGGAGACGGTGTGCATCACTTGACAATAGCACAAGCTAAGAAGGACCGAATTGGCGTGATCCGGCGCGGATGAAAATAGAAATGACCGGACCTCCCGGGTAACAATTTCGAATTACCGCATTCAGATGCATTCTGAATTTCCGCCGGATACGGTCACGAATCCTTGCTCGCGCCTGCGTCTTTCTTTTCCGGAGCAGGCTCCTCCTTCTTCTCCTCAGGCTTGGTGTCCTTTTTCTCTTCAGCCGCCTCCTCTTTCTTCTCAGGAACAACGGGCTTCGCGTTTTTCGCCTGCTCCGCGACCTTTGCGACGTCAGCGGCGGGAAGAACGACCGGGCTCATCTGGACGGAGCCGCCGTCAATGTCGCCGCGCGGCTGGCGCATGACGGAGATGCCAAGCAGTTTGCCCGTGGAGAGAAAGATCGGGCAGCCGGTGGCGTCGGTCATCACGCGATAGAACGTGCGCGGCTTCGTGGTGATGCCGCTGATCTCCGTGGTGATGATGCTGGGTTCGCGGTTCAGGTTCTCGTCGAGGCGGCCGAGGCCGATGCAGTCGTCAAGAATGGCGCCGGGGGAGGAGTCGGCCAGGTCAATGCTGTGGAACGTGACGCCCTGGGCTTCCTTGCTGTCGCTGCGAACCTTGATGAAACCAAGCCCGAGGTCGGTGTCCTTCATCACGAGATCGCCGGGGATCTCGGTTCCATCGGGCATGATGATCTTCACTTCTTTAATTTCGGTGGTGGACTTGAGTTTGATAGGCCCGCTTGGAGTGTTGACGGTTTTGCCGTCCACGACGGAGCCTTTGTCTATGGCCGCGAGGGAGGTGACGATGAGTCCGCTGGCATCCACCACGGTGCCGGTAGCCTCGCTTTTGGTTTCCCTGTCCTGGCCCTGGAGCGCGGCTTTAATCTGCGGCGGCGCGTCGCCTTCCGTCGTCATGCTGGTCTTGGCGATAACGGTGAGCCAGACGATGGCGTCTTTATGGGCATCGGAGAGTTTCTGTGCGGCCGCTTTGAGTTCGCCGTTGGCGGCAAGTGCGGGAGTGGCGAGGAGAACGGTAGAGAGAAGGATGCGTTTCATGTTGTTGTTAGGAGAGTGTTTTGAATTGTGGAGTGGGCTTCCAGCCCATTAGTCATCAGCAGCGGCAACAGGCGGGCTGGAAGCCCGCGCCACTTTACCAGCGTGGCTCGATTTCGATGAAGGCCGTGCGCGGCCCGCGCTGGAGGAAGAGAATAATGCTGCGGGGTTTGGTTTCGCGAAAGCCGAGCAGCATCGTTTTCAGCGTGGCGATGGAATCAATGTCGGTGCCGTTGATCTTCAGCAGGGTGTCGCCGGTGACGAGACCGCCAAGGGCAGCCCATCCGTTGGCTACGACTTTCTCAATGCTCACGCCTTTGACGCCCTCGTCGAGCCGGGCGCTGAGACGGCGGGAGGCCGAGAGATCGCGGGCGGTGAACTCAAAGCGGTCGTCTTTGTATTCCGCGAGTTCGCTGTCGTCCTGCGGGCGTTTGGTGAGGGTGGCGGAGAGCTTGAGCGGCTGGCCGTCGCGCAGGCCTTCGATTTCGGCGGTACCGCCGACTGGATAGGAGCGAATCAGTTCCGGGAACACTTCGGAATCCTCCGGCCGGCTGGCGCTGATGACGCGGCCATCGAGTTTGAGAAAGATGTCGCCCTCCTTGACGCCACCCTCGGCGGACGGCGAGCCGGGAGCCACCGCGGTGACACGGACGCCTTTTTTGCCGGCGATGCCGAGCGCTTCCGCGAGATCGGCGGTAATAACCTGAGTAGTGGCTCCGAACCACGGTTTCTCAGCCTGCTGCGTCTTTTTCGCTTCGGGTTCAGGGCCGACCTTCACGACGGTGATGAGTTTTTCCCGCCCACGCTCGAAGCTCACGAGCAGTGGCTTCGCCGCGGTCGCGCCTTTGGTGAACTCCTGCGTGAAGGCGCGCAGTTCGTCTATGTTTGTGATCGGTTTCCCCGCGGTGGCGGTGATGATGTCATCGCTCTTCAGCGGCGGTTTGGCCTCGGCAGTTGGGCCGCCGCCTTTCACAGTATCAACGAGCACGCCTTTGGTGTCGGTGCGGCGGCGTTCCAGAGCCGAGACGCGCGTGAGGTTACGAACAGTTAGGCCCCAGCCGGTGAGATCGGTTTCTTTGGCGAGGTTGGGCTCGCGCACGACGGTGGTGACTTCCCATGACTGGGGCTGGCCGTCCCGGATACCCTTGATGCCGACCTTGCTGCCCGGCGCGGTGTTGAGCACCATGGCGTTGAAAAGAGGGATGTCCTCCGGCGCATGGCAGTCGGGCAATGAGGTGCCGTTATATTCTGTGATGAAGTCGCCGGCCTTGATGCCGGCCTGCTCCGCGGGACTGTCCTTGAGGATCGCGGCCACGAGCGCGCCCTTATCCTTTTCCATACCGCGCAGCAGCGGTTGTGCCTCCACGCCGATCCAACTCCGGGTTACGCTGCCGCTGGCGGTTAGTTGAGCCGCGACGGATTTCGCGAGGTTGGAGGGGATTGCGCCGCCGAGACTCGCGATGCCGACTTCGTTCACGCCGATGATTTCGCCGGCGAGATTGACAAGCGGCCCGCCGCTGTTGCCAGGATAGATCACCGCGTCGTGGCCGATCCAGCGCACGAGTTCGCCTACCTTTTCGCCGTCCAGTGTCATCGCAAGCTGATTTCGCGGCACGATCATTTCTTTGTTGGCCACGATGCCCCGCGTGATGGATTGGGAAATGCCGCCGGGGCTGCCCATTGCCAGCACCGTGTCGCCGACGCGCAGTTTGTCAGAGTCACCGAATTTCGCGACCGGCAGCGGCTGGTCTTTGAAACGCCGGGTGGCGAGATCCAGTTTGATGATGGCAAGGTCCGCGAGCGCATCGGTGCCGACGAGTGTGGCATCCACCTCCTCACGGGTGGAAAGGGTGCAGACAAACCGCGTGCCGCGGCCGGCGACGTGGTGGTTCGTCAGGACGTGCCCCTCCGCGGAAATGATCGC
>JANNVM010001321.1:0-2196 GCA_031414455.1 Verrucomicrobiota bacterium | reverse complement strand
TGATGAATTGATCGAAACCGGGGTGCGGGAGTGGCGGCGAATGGCATTGGCCCACCGCTGTCCCGCGGGTGGAGTTCTGTCCATTATTCCCTGGTATAATCGTAACGTGAGCGAGCCCCGGTTTTCCATTCCGTTCATGTGAGGGTTCATCCGGTTGCTGCGGAGCCTTGCCGCCGGCCGCTGTCCCGGACTGAGGTGGGTATTGGTTATGCGCTGGTCGTTTGGGCAGGGCCGGTGTGTGGACGACTCACCGGAAGCGCTTTTTCACCCTCTGACGGAACCGCCTCTGTCGAATGCTTCCACAAGTTCGCGAAGCTGGCGGGCCGGCCCGGTGAGCTTTACAGACGGCAGGCGCCAGTTCCAGTTGCCTTCGAGCGTTCCGGGGATGTTCATGCGCGCACGGGTGTCGAGACCGAGCACGTCCTGCAGCGGGAGGATGACGGCGTTGGCCGGCGATGCCATCAGCGCGTGGATGGCACTGAGGTGCGGGGCTTCCTCACTTCCACCGGTGCAGGTGAGTACCAACCGTTGCCGGGCGCGCGGCTCACTCTGGAACCAGCCGACCCACGTATCGTTGTCGTGGTTGCCGGTGTAGGCGGCGCAGAGCGGGGAATAGTGGTGCGGCAAATGGATGGCGGCATCCGGCTCGTCACCGAACCCAAACTGGAAAATGCGCATCGGGGCAAAGCCGAACGAATCGCGGAGCTGCACGTCGGCCGGGGTCACGCGGCCGAGATCTTCGGCGATCATCGGACGGCGGCCGAGTGCCCGTTCGACGGCGGAAAACAGTTTGTGCCCTGGCGATTTCACCCAGCGCCCGCCCCGGGCATCCGGCGACTGCATGGGAATGGACCACGTGCGTGTGAAGCCGAGGAAGTGATCGATTCGCACCGCATCGAAGAGTTCAAACAGGCGCGCGCACCGCCGCACCCACCATGAGAACCCGGTCCGCTCATGCGCGGCCCACTCGTATTGCGGATGTCCCCAGCGCTGCCCATTTTCGTTGAACCGGTCCGCCGGATAACCCGACACCCTCCGCGGCTGGCCGCGCCGGTCGAGTTGGAAGAGTTTCGGATGACTCCACACATCCGCGCTGTCATGCCCCACGAAAATAGGCAAATCTCCTATCAAGCCGACACCGCTGCGGCGGGCGTGTTCCCGCAGCGACCGCCACTGACGGTCGAACTCGAATTGTATAAAGCGGTGCCCGTCGATCTCGCCGGCCAATCGTTCGCGGGCCGTGCGTAAAGCGGAAGGCAGCCGCTGCCGCACACCGGCGTCCCACTCCGTCCATGGTTTGCCGCCGGAATCCCGGCGCAGGGCCATGAACAGGGCGAAGTCTTCGAGCCAGTCGGCGTTCGCGTCACAGAAATCCCGGAACCCGCGTGCCCGCGCGCCCCGGAGGCGGCGAAAGTTTGTGCTGGCGAGGCGCAGGCGATCCTCGCGGAACCGCAGCGTCGCAGAGAAATTGATGTGGTCCGCGGATAGTCCCGGTGCCGGCTTGAGATCGCGCTTCGAGAGCAGACCCGCTGCGGCGAGTGCCTCCAGCGAGACGAGCCATGGGCTGCCGGCAAAAGCCGAGGGGGAATCATAAGGTGAGAACCCGGGTTCCCCGGCAGGAAGGCCGACCGGCAGCATTTGCCACCATGTCTGTCCGGCGGCGGCGAGGAAATCGATGAAGCGGTGCGCCTGCGGCCCGAGGTCACCGCTGCCGTGAGGGCCGGGAAGCGATGTTAGGTGAAGCAGGACTCCGCTGCTGCGGCATCCAAAATGGAACCGGGGATTTCCACCCGGGGATTCGGATGCAGAGCGGGGTTTAGATCGGCTGCGGGCGGTTTTCATAATAGTTTGACGAGTTTGCCGCCGCCAATGTCCTTGCCGTCGAGCGCAAGGGATAGCGGCGCGACTGCGGGCGGCGCGGATCGGGCACGTCCTCAAACGCCGCCATGAGACTGTGCAACTGCGGCACGCGCAACGGACAGCGCCCGCCTGCGCCCGCCGTGAGCGCGCCGGCATGCTCCGCTCCCAGTTCCCGCGAACAGAGCACCGTGCGCGCATCCTTGAGCAGTTTGCGCCAGCGGTCAAAGCGCCGCTGCTGCGCTGCACCGTTCTCACTGGCGGGCTGGCAGCACTCAGCCTTCATCGTGCGGTGCATTCGCTCGTGACTGCCGTTTTTCTCCGGGTGCCCGGGCATGG
>JANNVM010001320.1:0-7297 GCA_031414455.1 Verrucomicrobiota bacterium | reverse complement strand
CGCGGGCCTAACGGCCAGTTCCGTTTCTACTTCTGGGACATGGAATACACGTTCTGGAGTGAGACGGAGAACGCGATCTCCTCATGGGTCGCGTCCGGCGACACCGTGTGGGGACTGTTCGCGCAGTTGCGCCAGAACCCGGAGTTCCGCCTGCGCTTCGCCGATCACGTTCAGCGCCACTGCTTCAATGGCGGCGCACTCACGCCCGCCCGCGCCGTCGCCCGATGGAACGCACGAGCCACGGAAATCCACTCCGCGATCCTCGGTGAATCCGCCCGCTGGGGCGACGCCCGCCGCGCCACGCCCTTCACCCGCAATGTGGAGTGGGAAGCCGAGCGCACGCGCCTCACCGGCACGTATTTTCCAAACCGGAATGGAATCATGCTCCCGCACCTCCAGTCGCAGAGCTTGTTCCCGACCGTCGCCGCGCCCGTGCTCAATCAGCACGGCGGCAATGTGAATGTGGACTTCCCGCTGACCATGACCGGCCCCGGCGGCGCGACGATCTTCTACACTCTCAACGGCACCGATCCGCGCGAAGCCATCACCGGCAATCCTCTCGGCACGACCTTCAGCGGAGCCGTGCTTCTGCAGAATCCCGGGCACACCTTGGTCAAAGCCCGCAGCCGCTCCGGCACCGTGTGGAGCGCCCTGACGGAAGCGGATTTCACCATCGCCCTCGTCCCGGCTTCGTCCGCGAACCTCGTCGTCCCGGAGTTGCACTACAATCCCGCGCCCGGCGGCACGGAGTTCATCGAATTCCTCAACACCTCCGGCGGAACCATGATCTCAGTGGCTGCTCCTTCACGCAGGGCATCACCTACACCTTCCCCGTTCCCACGCTGCTCAACGCCGGTCAGCGGCTCGTGCTCAACGAAGTCGCCTTCGTAGGGGGCCTCAGCAAAGGCGGCGAACGCCTCACCCACATGGCCCCCGACGGCACCACCGTCATCCGCAGCTTCGCCTGGAGCGACAGCTTCCCCTGGCCCGCCGCCGCTGACGGCACCGGCACCAGCCTCGTGCTCATCGCGCCCTTCACGAATCCTGATCACTCCCTTCCGAAAAACTGGCGCGCCAGCATGAGCGCCGGCGGCAATCCCGGCACCTCCGATGCTCTCGCATTCAGCGGCGATCCCCATGCCGATCCTGACAGCAACGGCTGGAACCATCTCTTCGAGTATGCCCTCGGACCGAATCCACAGATCACCCACTCCCGGACGCCCGCCGGCCTAACCATGACCATCCCGCGCGTCCCCAACGCCGACGACGCCATCATTTCCGGCGAAGTCAGCACCACCCTGACCGGCTGGACCGCCGCCGACCTCATCAGCAGCACGCCGGACAGCCTGACTTATCGTATTCCCGCCGCCCTCACCACCGGCGGCCGCACCTTCATTCGTGCTCTCGTGCGGCTCAGGCAGTGAGCACCGCAAAAGCAAACAGGCGGCGGTGCTCCCGGCGTAAATCACGCCGCCACAGCGGGTTGCCGGAATTCGCGGCGGGACATGGCGACATGGCGCGTTTCCGCTCCAAAGCACGCCCGGCGCGGGGAAATTCAACCGGGCAAGGCGGCCGGACCTGGTTGCCATCCGCGCCGAAGGGGGTGAAAAAATCAGTTTCGCGCCGGGAAAGACCGGATATTCATCAGTTCCTATTTATCAGCCGGAGTCCGCTCCGGCTGCCAACCAACAACACACAAGGAGGCTGCTTTGGACCTCAAAGAGATCAGACAGATTATCGAACTGATGAAACGCCACGACCTGTCGTTGTTTCATCTGGAGCGTGAAGGATTCAAAATCAAACTCCGCAAGGGAGTGGACTTTGATGACGCGCCGGCTGCCGGGGCGACTCCTGCCGCGCATGCGGATCCCGCCGCAGCACCGGCCGCAACTCCCGCTCCGGCAGCCTCTCCGCCGCCGGGTGGCGGGCCGTTCATCCACTCACCCATGGTCGGAACGTTTTACCGTTCTTCAGGGCCTGGCGAAAAGGTCTTCATCAATATCGGTGACTCCGTGGATGAGAACACCACCGTCTGTATCATCGAAGCCATGAAGGTGATGAATGAGATCAAGGCCGAGAAGCGGGGCGTCATCACACGCGTCATGGTCGATGACTCCACTCCGGTGCAGTTCGACAGTCCGCTCTTCGAGATTCAGCCGGCCTGATTTCCCCGCATGTTCAACAAAATCCTGATCGCCAACCGCGGAGAAATCGCCCTGCGCGTCATCCGGGCCTGCAAGGAACTCGGCGTGCGCACCGTCGCCGTTTATTCCAAAGCCGACGAGACGTCCATGCACGTCCAACTGGCCGACGACGCCATCTGCATCGGTCCCGGCCCCAGCAGCCAGAGTTATCTGATGGTGGACCGCATTATCGCCGCGGCAGAGATCGCCAACGTGGACGCCATTCATCCCGGCTACGGCTTCCTCTCGGAAAATGCGAGGTTCGCCCGCATCTGTGAGAGCTGCAAAATCAAATTCATCGGCCCCAGTGCGGAGGTGATTGAAATGATGGGCGACAAAAACACCGCCCGGGCTACCGCCAAGAAGTTCAAGCTTCCGATCACTCCCGGCACTGACGGGATCGTGAAGACGGACCGCGAGGCCCTGGAGGCGGCGGCGGCAATTGGATATCCGGTGATGATCAAAGCCACCGCCGGCGGCGGCGGCCGGGGCATGAGGCCGGTCCACAACGAAGCAGCCATGGGCTCAGCCTTCGCCAGTGCCAGCGCCGAAGCCATGAAGTGCTTCGGCAACGGCGACATGTATCTGGAAAAACTGATCCTGAATCCGCACCACATCGAAATCCAGGTCATCGGCGATTCCAAAGGCAACGTCGTCCACCTCGGTGAACGCGACTGTTCCCTGCAGCGGCGCAATCAGAAGATCATCGAGGAATGCCCTTCGCCGTTCATCAGCGAGCGCCTTCGGAAAAAGATGGGCGCGGCCTCCGTCAAGCTTTGTGAGGAAATCGGCTACGTGAATGCCGGCACCATCGAGTTCCTTGTGGATGAGCAGGAGAACTACTACTTCATGGAGATGAACACCCGCATCCAGGTGGAGCATCCCGTGACGGAGGAAGTTTATGGCTGTGACCTCATTAAAGAGCAGATTCGCATCGCCGCCGGGCAGCCGCTCTCCGAACATGTCCGGAAGAGTGCGCCGCGGTGCTTTGCCATCGAGTGCCGCATCAATGCCGAGGATCCCTACAACAATTTCGCGCCCAGCCCGGGGAAGATCACGAACTACTACACCCCCGGCGGCCGCGGCGTCCGCATCGACAGTCATATCTATGCCGGCTATGAAGTGCCGCCGTATTATGACAGCATGATCGCCAAGCTGATCGTGACGGGTGCCACCCGTGAGATTGCCATCGCCCGGATGAAGCGTGCCCTTACCGAATTCAAAATCGAAGGTATCAAAACCACCATTCCGTTCCAGCAGACGATTCTCAACAACAGCGACTTCAAGAGCGGAAAGTACAACATCGGCTGGGTCGAGCAGTTCCTTCAGAAGCAGCCAAAAAACTGACGCCGCTCATTGCTCTGTCCGGGCGATACGGCATCATGAGCAGGAAAAAGCCGGGCTCCACCACCATGTCGCACTATACGGTCATTTGCCATCGCTGCGGGAAGTCCACCTTTGTGGACCTCTCCCGGACGCTGTCCGACCAGCGCTGCCGCGCCTGCCGCGGCTTCCTTCAGGGCGTAAATGTGGGTGCCGGCGACAAACACCTTGAGCAGCACCGCAAGCTCGTCGTCAAGATCGCCGGGGCTGCAGGCCGGGAACCCCAATGGAGTGACCAGGCGACACGTGTTGTCCCCATTCGCAAGCGCTGGCCCCGCTTCTACCGCTGGGTTGTCCTCGCCGGCCTCATCATTTTTCTCGGCGCCATCGGCTACGCCGAGCTGCAAAAATCCCGCAATGCCGCTGGAGGACATCGCGAGAGCAGCAGCCAGGAGGAAACGCCTCCGGTGGATGTCCGCCTCACAGAGGAGTGGCGCGCGAAGGCCACGGCATTCGCCAATAAAGCGATGGCCGCCCAAACCGTGAACGAATTGCTCCCGCTGCTTTTTCATCCGGAGGTCGGCGACGATGCCATTCGCCTCTACTACGAAACCGAGGAGAAACTGCCTCTCGGGAACGACCTCCGGGAGGACTACTTCATCCCGCCGGGCGAGAACGTGGAGAATGCGGTGGCATTTTCCTTTACCGATGCCGCGCAGCGTCACCGCGCCTTCGTTATCATCGAAAAGCCGACCGGACTGATCATTGACTGGCCCAGTCTTGCAGGCCTCGGCGAAATGCCGGTCAAACAATACATCAAGACCATGCCCTCCAGGGTCGTCGTGCTGCGCGCCCGCGCGAGAGTCGGCCACTATTATAACAACTACTTTTCCGACAGTTCGAAGTGGCTCTCCATCCGCCTTTCCGATGTCACTGACGAAAATAGCTTTCACGGTTATGTGGATCGCGCCCTGCCGGCCGCCGCGTTCATGGAGAGTTCGTTTCCCAACCCTCAGGCGGACAAAAACTTTCCTGACAAACCCGTCATCGTCGTGCTCAAGCAGCCTGCCGGGAATCTGCATTCCGATCAGACACAAATCATCGGCCTGCTTGAAACCACCTGGTATTTCCCCGGCGGACTCCAGCCCCTCATTGAGCAGGCCCGGAAAGAGGATGCCGTTCGCAGCGGCGCCCCGCTCCCGGAAAACGAACAACCGGACGCACCGGCTCCGCCGGAGGAGCCGGAGGAGCCGGAGGAACCGGGGGAAGTCTCCACGCCGCCCGCGCCGCAATCCGCCCCACCGGCGCCTGGCCCGCAGCCATGAAAGCCGGATTCCTCGACAAACTTCTCACCAAACTCGACCGCCTGCCGCCGGAGGAAATGCAGGGCTTTCTGCTTCGCCTTGTGCGCGAGAAGGGATTCTTCGAGCAGGTTTTCGAGGCGCTGGAGGAAGGCGTCATTATTTGTGAGCCCGCAGGCGTGATCACCTTCATCAACCGGGCCGCCTGCCGGTTCTTCGGACTAGATGCCACCGACGCCGCCGGCAAGCCGCTGGAAGAGGCCGTGCGTGGATTTCACTGGCCCGCGCAGCGCAGCCGCAGGGACACCGTCAGCCGCGACATGGAGGTCTTCTATCCGGAGCACCGCTTTCTCAACTTCTACCTCCGGCCCATAGATGACGGCGAAACGGCCAGCCCTGAAGTGGGCTACGTTATGCTCATCCGCGATCTCACGCAGACCCGCCGCATGGCTGAGGAACATATCGAAAGTGAGCGCCTCAACGCACTCACCATGATGGCTGCAGGAGTGGCTCATGAGATCGGCAACCCGCTCAACTCGCTCAACATTCATCTGCAGGTGCTGGAAAAAAAACTCCGCAAGGCGGACGCGGCACTCTACGGCACGGTGAAGGAACAGTTCGATGTCGCCCGCGGAGAAATTCAGCGGCTCGACTTCATCATTGAGCAGTTCCTCCGCGCCATCCGTCCCGCCCGGCCCGTCTTCGAAATGGCGGAGCTTAACAAAATCATCGAAAGCGCCGTCAATTTCCTCGCGCCGGAACTCAAAGACCGCCGCATCACCACACGCCTCCAGCTTCACGAGGCCCTTCCCCTCCTCCGCCTCGACGCCAACCAGCTCAAGCAGGCCTTTTACAATCTCATCAAAAACGCCGTCCAGGCCATGGGCACCGGTGGCAGCCTCACCATTCGCAGCGACCTCGCTGACTATGATGCCGTCATCAGCTTTGAGGACACCGGCAAAGGCATGTCGCCGGAAACCGTCGCCGCAATGCACGACGCATGGTTCACCACCCGGAAAAGCGGGGTCGGCCTCGGGATGCTGATCGTCCGCCGCATCGTGCGCGAGCACGGCGGCGAACTCAGTATCGAGAGCAGTGAGGGCAAGGGCACCCGCGTCACCCTCACGCTCCCCCGCGGCCCGCGACCCTTGCGTTTCCTCGAAAGCGGGAGCGCCCCCGCCAGGGCGGAAACGCCTGCCGTTATTGATGTGTGAGCCCCGGTCACTCTTCATAACGCCCTTTCCGCGGGCCAGTCATCCACCGCCAGGTGGACTCGATCATCCTCCGCGGATCAGGACGCTCCGCCGTCCATCCGAGGACTGTCCGGGCCCGCGACGGATCAGCGACCAGTACCGGCGGATCACCGGGACGCCGCGCGCCATACTCATGAGGGACCCTGTGCCCGGTCACGGACTCAGCCAGATCAATGATTTCCTTCACACTGACACCGCGACCTGTTCCGAGATTGCACGCTGTTGAATCCCCTCCGCCGCGCAGATACCGGAGCGCCTCCGCATGGGCGTCCGCAAGGTCGAGCACATGAATGTAGTCGCGAATGCAGGTGCCATCGGGAGTTGGATAGTCACTTCCGAAAACGGTGAGCGGCGGCGCGGTGCCGGCCGTCGCCATCAACAGGCGTGGAATGAGGTGTGTCTCCGGCATATGATCCTCGCCAATCAGCGCGTCGTCCGAACAGCCGCCGGCATTGAAGTAGCGCAGCGTCACCTGTCGAAGCCCCCAGGCCAGCCCGCAGTCGGCGAGGATGCGCTCCAGAAAGAGTTTGCTGCCTCCATAGGGGTTGATAGGGGACTGCGGATGATTTTCGTCCATCGGCACCCGTACGGGGTTGCCATAGGTCGCGGCCGTGGAGGAGAAAATAAACTGCCGGGTGCCGTGCCGCCGCATGGCATCAAGCAGCACGAGGGGCGCGGCCACATTGTTTTGATAATACTTCAGCGGCTCCGTCACCGATTCACCGACAAGGGACCACGCCGCAAAATGCATGACCGCTTCAATGTCCCCGCGGGCAAAGAGACTCTCCACCAGCGCGGCATCCCCGATGTCACCGGTGACGAGTTCCACCTCCGGATCCACAATCGCGCCGCGGTGCCCAAGGTGAAGGTTATCGAGCACGATAATACGCTCGCCGCCTGCGGTCAAAAGTCTCGCAGCGTGGGAGCCGATGTATCCGGCACCGCCGGTGATAAGGACACTCATGAATAAAAATAGCAATCAGACAGCGGGATGGAGTGAGTGGGGGATGGTCATCCACCGTCACTGACCCGCCATCCCGTGTTCAGATGCGGGGGCAGGGTCCTGGCACCAGCCGGTTGTAGTGCGACTGGACCCGGCTGAGAAACCCGGCCCACTTCCTCCCCGGCCGTCCGTTTTCGAGCAGAAAATGTGGACAGTTCTTGTGCGCCGGACTGGCCCCGCGGCGCGGCCAGTGATAATGCGGCACGACATTGCGCAGCGGAATGTTGTGCTCAT
>JANNVM010001319.1:0-3106 GCA_031414455.1 Verrucomicrobiota bacterium | reverse complement strand
GGATCGCTCTGGCCGGTGCTGCGTCCGTACGTGTCGTAGTAGTAAATGACGGGCGTCTGCACACTCAGCGTGGTGCTGGAGTAGAGGATGCCGTTCTTGAAAATGGTGGTGGCGGTGTTGGTGGCAGCGCCGGGCGTGGTGGTGAGGGTCTTGCGCTCCAGGGTGGTGGTGTTGATGGTGCTTTGCGTGCGCTGCTCGGCTCCGTCGCCGGAGGTGGTGCGGGTTTCGGAAAGCAGGCCGGTGGCGGAGTCGGGCTTGAGCAGATCCAGAGTGGTGGCCGCGGTGGCGGTGGTGCCGTTGGCGTCGGTGTAGAATTTGCGCTCGGTCTTGTTCCACCACGGGCCGGCTCCGCCGATCTGGACGATGGAATAAGCGGTGAGACTGACGCGGTCGGAGGCGCTGCTGGCATCGAGGACGGCGTTGCCGTCGAGGGAATAGCCGGTCTTCACGGTGCGCCCGAGGGCATCGTATTCGTAGCGGAGCGGGGCGCGGACGGTGTTGCTGGAGGAGACGACAGCAGGGCCATATTCGATGCGGAGCAACTGGCCGCCGGAGTTATAAACAGAGAGTTCTTCACTGCCGCTGCCCCATGTGGCGACGGTGCGGCCCGCGCCATCGGTGACGGTGTGCTGCCACCGGGCGGAACCGGTCTTGACGCTGCGGCGGCGGAGGTCGGTGAGGCTTTGCGCCGTGGTGATCCAGGACGGCGGGGTCACCGTATCACCGGTCTGACCGACGATGGCGGTACTGAACTCCTGCTCAACAACAGCGGTGCCGGTGATACTGATGGTCTCCCCGTCCACGCCAACGGTGGTGATGCGGGTGCCGCCGGAGGGCAGAGTTTCCGTCGTCACCGCCTGGCCGCTGCCGTTGATGGAGTAGGCGTAGGCGGTGATGAGGCCCGCGCCGTCTTTGGCAGCGACGGAGCGCCCGGCGTTGTTGCTGCTTTGCTCGCTGACGAGGATGGTGCCGGCAGCAGTGCCCTGGCGGACGCGCTGGGTGCGTCCGCTGAAAGTGGTGGGACTGGTGGGGCGGGCTTCGTAGTCGTAATAGGTGGCGGTGCCGGCAATGCCAACCGCGGTGAGGCGGGCGGTGCTGGTGGGGCGACCGAGGGCATCGTAATAAGTTTCGGTGGTAACGCCTTCCGCCGAGATGCCGGTGCGCAGGCGCAGGCCGGGATCGTATTTCTCCTGACTGATCTGAATGCTGTCGCGCGTGGTGGTGGTGATGCGAATGGCGGGGTTGGTGCCGTCGTAGCTGTAGGCGGTAGTGGTGGTGGTGGCCGTGCCGAGTTCCGTGGTGGTGCTGGTGCCGGCGGTAACGCTGACGACTTTGGTGGTGGCGGTGACCGGGCGTCCCCCGGGATCGGTCTCGGAGGCGGAGTCGAGCGTGGACAGCGTGCCGGAGGAAGGCTCGGTCCATTCCGTGTAGCGGATTTTCTTTTCTGCCGGGTTGCTAATCTCGCGGCGGCGTTTGGTGGCTTCCGGTCCCTCGGCAATGGAGACTCGCCCGCGCTTTTGCACGTCCGTGTTGTCAAACACATGGGTGTCCTGCTTGCTGAGTTCCGTGGTGGGTGTGCCGGCGTTGGGATCGCGCCGGGCGGTGGTTTCGTAACGCAGAAGGGAGGCCGTGCCGCTACCGACCATCGAGGTCGCGGTCGTGGCCAGTTCCACCAGCCGGCCCTTGTGCCGCTCCTCGCTCATCACGGAAGTGAGGACTTTTGAGGAACTGTCCGAGGAAGCGGTCACTTGCGTAAGTCGCGAGACGCGGGCGCGGCCCGTGCTGAGGTGCGTCGCGAGGGTGTCGGTCTGCAATTTCTCCGGCAGCACGGTGACGGAATAGCGGTCGCCCTCCGCCAGCGTGCCGTAGTGCGAAGGCACCGTGCCGATGAAGGACCGGTCCTGGTAAAAGTACTGCTGGCTCCACTGGCCGCGGCTGTTCTCGGTGAGAAACGGAGTGCCGCTGGAGGTGTGCCAGGTGTGCGTGGTCCACTCGAGGCACTCGCTGGCGGCCCAGCCGTCGTCATCAAGGGCGCTGCCATTGGTGCTGCCGGATTCTGTGCGGATGAGGTTTTCGCCGCGAGAGGTGATGTCAACCATGGCGCGGCTGGTGCTGAGCAAAGCGCCGGCGGAGGTGGCACCGAGGTGCGTGTGGTGCGTCTCCATGCGCACGGGATTGGAAGTGCCGAAGGCGGAGCCGCTGGAGTAGATGAAGTTTTCCACGACTTCTGTTTCGAGGCTGGCGCGGGAAGTGGTGAGGCGGCGGTGCGTGTTGGCGGTCAGCTCCGCGGCGGTGTATTCGTATGCGGCGATGGGATTGGCGCTGGCGGGATTGGCCCCAGGGGCGAACTGGCGGAAGATGGTAGTGAAGCCACCGGCACTGCGCGCGGTCTGTTCAAAAACGAGGCTGCCGTATTTCGGAGTCGCCGGCTCCCCATAGACGCCGTTGGTGGGGTTGCCGGCGTCGGCGTGGGTCGTGAGGCGAATGGTGACTTTGCGGCGGTCGTCCGCATAGTTGGTGGGTGTGCCGTTGTCGCTGAGGACCACTTCGCGGACATCAAGGAGGACGGCGGCGGTTTTGATTTGATAGGTGCGGCCCGTGGGGGCGATAATTTCATCCACAAGAACTGGCGAGCCGGTATCCACAGGCGAGTGGGCGGTGACAAAGCGGAACTGATGCGCGCCGACATCGGAGAGCAAACCCGGGCGGGCGGCGAGGCGGCCCCAACTGCGGCCCTGTTTGGCCCCGGTGGCCTGGTCATTGCCCAGCCAGACGGTGAAGGCGCTGGTGACATCTCCGAGGGTATTTCCGCCGCCGGCATTCTCCTCCTGGGACATCACGGGGAAGGTAAAATCGCCCGGCTCGCGGTGGGCGTCGCCGCGTTCACTGACGAAGACCATGCGAAGGAAGGTGGCGTCGGAGCCGGACTTCTCGGGATCCAGGATGACCTCGTTGGGATACTGCGTCCAGCCGCCGCCGGTCTCTTTGGCCACGAGGCTGGAGAGCAGATAGTGCCCGGACGGCGGCGTGATGAGCATATGCTCCCGGTAGTCGGCGGTGTCGTTCTCGTAAGTGACTTCCACGGGATGATAGACATCGGTGGAGG
>JANNVM010001318.1:0-1957 GCA_031414455.1 Verrucomicrobiota bacterium | reverse complement strand
ATGCGAAGCCGGATCCGCTGCGGGGACACATCCTCGACCACGAGGGTCAAGGCCGCGGACTTCACATCCTTCGCGGACACGATGCCGTCTTCGCTCGTCAGGGCCCGTTGCGGCGACAAATGAAAGCGGGCCATGCGTTCGCCGATGGCGGGGGCCACCGGCACTTTGTCGCCTGGGGAAGGGCTGGCGGGCACAAGGGCTTTCCATTCGTCCGCGGTGAGCCACATGTATTCGGTGTTCGGCTCGAGGAGGAACTGGAGATCGCGAATGGCGTCATCCTTCCCGCGCAGTTGAGGAAAATCATCTCCCTTGATGTGCCGCAATTCTCCCTGGGCGTCCCGTGCGAGAAACCGGCCGTGAACCTTGAGCACCAGCCCGCCCGGCGGCGGCGCAGGAATCAGGTGTTCGGATGGCTTCATGTCAGGGACCGTGATCCCGCCAGGCGTGCGCTCGGCCGCCGGCAGTTTGCGGAACGCTTCCAGCACTTGCTCTGACGCCATGCCCCCCAGATTCCGTCCGCTGGCGGACACGCAGTTCATATAGCCGCTGGAGGTCACCCAGCTCTTGTCGATTCCGGCGCCGCGCAGAAATTCACCTTCCGGATTCTTCGCATGACAGATATCGGTCGGCACCGCCACGGCGATGAAATTCTCTTTGATGAGCTTGATGCTGGCCTCGTTCCACAGTTTGGGCTCACGGCCCAATCTCCCTGCGTTTCAGCAACCCGCCGCGGGCGCCCCCCCGCTGCCCGCCCAAAGAAACAGGGGCTTGCCTTCCCGGGCGGCATGCTGCCGCCCTTCCCACACCCCGGGATACCAGTCGATCTCCATCCAGCGCGACTCGTCCGCCCGTGGTTTGAGCAACTGGTGCAGCTTCTCGAATTGGCCAGTCGGGAGCGGCGTCAGCTCACCGGCCTCAATCTTCCCGGCCGCCAGTCCCGCACTAACTACAAGCGCGATGGTCGCCAGGCACATGAATGGGTAGGTCCGGATTCGAATTTGCAGACGGTTCATGGTGTTGGACGCGAAGTGCGATTTGCGCAGAACGCAACTGCGGAACGGAAGCCGGCCAGCACAAAATCTCCGTCATGGAGTGGAACGGGAAACGCTACGGCGGAGGTGAATCCCCGGCGAATCGGCGCATGTTCCGCGGGTGAGGCTGGCGGGGAGCAATGGTGAGCCGGGGCCGTATCGGTCGGTGAATGAGGGCGGCTCATGGAGCCTCGCTGGACGGGATTTAGCAGACGCTCTCTCGGGAATCCAGCGAGTGCTCATCACCGCCCCTTTGTCACCTCGAATTGCACCGTGAACTTGCCGTGCAGACCCGTGATATTGACAGTGCCGTGCGCGTCGGGCGTGAGCGCGGTGTTGCCGGTGCGCGCGCCGACAATGCGCCAGCCGTTCGGTGGACGAATGCGCAGCAGCGATTGCTTCGGCGGACGGGGTGGAGCGGTAACCTCGACGCTGATTTCGCCGCGATGGAGATGCGAGCTGGTCACCACGGAAATCTCGCCGAACGCTGTCGGGCGCGCTCGAAGCGAATGGTTTTCCCGTCAGCGAGCCACCCGCGCGGCGTGGCAAACAGTAATCGCAATGTTTCCGGCTTTCCGTCCGCGTCGAGATCCCAATCCTGCACGAGCAGATTGCGCAGCGTCCAAAGGAAGTACGCATTGCCTCCCGAGTTCGGAGGCAGATACATCGCCCGTCCGAATTCATCGAGCGGAACGAGACTCGTGCCTTCCCCGCCCATGAAGGTGTCGCGGGTCAATCCTTGCGCGAGCTTTCCGTAGAAACCGACCAGTGCGCGGTCCACTTCGTCGCGGCGCAGCAGGGTCATCGCGTAGCGCAGCGCATAGATGTCATCGACTCCGCTTCCATTTGCGAACAGGCCCGAATGTTGATCGAAGCGCACCATGCCCATCGCCACGCCGCCGCGCGTGTGAAGTGTGTCGAGGATC
>JANNVM010001317.1:0-3356 GCA_031414455.1 Verrucomicrobiota bacterium | reverse complement strand
GAAGTGTCTCGCTCCGGAAAAGCCCCGCCGCTATCAATCGGCGGCGGAACTGGAGAACGATGTGGCCCGCTGGCTGGCCGGCGAGCCCGTTAGGGCGCGGAGTGCAGCCCCATTCTACTGGCTGAGCAAGAAAATGCGACGCCATTGGAAGGCGGTCGCGGCGGGCATCACCCTGCTCTGCTCCGCGCTTGGATTGGCATGGGGCTACTTTCAGGGGAAGGAAAGTCTTGAGGCTCAAAAACGTCAGGCTCTGGAGCGCGAAGCCGCGCAGACGGCGCGCACCCTGCACGAGGCCCAGGAACTGGTCACGCAACTGCTGGTGGAAATGCGGCCGAAACTTGAGGCGGCCGGGCATCCGGAATGGCTGGCGGAAGCAGAGAAGCGGGTGGCCGCGTTTCCCTGGGACATCGGGGGCAGCGGGACAGCTTACGATTCCCGCCGGTTTCGTGCGAGGATGGCGCTCGTGTCCGCAGAGATGCTGATGAGCAAGGGACAGTGGGGAAGCGCCCTGTCTGCCTGGAAGGAAGCGGCCGCACAACTGAAGCCACTCATGACCGAAAATCCCCGGGCGGCGATTTTCCGCGAAGAGCTTGGACGGGCAAGGATGGGTGAGGAAACGGCACTCCTGAAACTGGGATATCACAGGGAAGCGGTTCGTGCCGGCCAGAAGGCGCTGGCGGCCCTGACACCACCGGAAGGTGAATCCGTTTCGCCGGCCTCGCTAAGCGCCATGGTGGATATCACCTGTGTTCTGGTGGATGCTGCTTTTTCCGCCAAAGGAAAAACGGATGACGCCCTGGAAGTGGTCACTTGCCTGACATCTCTCCTTCCCGCCATGGATCGGGCGGAAGACATGACGGAGGAACAGTCGCTATGGCATGCCCGAATCGGCCGCGAACGGGCCCGGCTCGTAGCCGCACTGAAGACTCCCGCGGAGGCTGATCCGGTCGCGATCCGGGCAGTCGCCTGCGCCCGGCAGGCCTGCCGGCTAACGGGAGACGGCGAGATGGCGTCCCGGGTTCTCGCGGTGGCGCTGGCGGCTGAGGCAGACATTGCCAGAATGCGCGATGATGCCCTGCGGACGGTTGACCGGCTCACAGAGGCATCCAGCGCCCTCGGTGGAAAAAGGGCAAAGATAAAGCTGTCACTATCGGATGAACCGATCCTTGAAGTGGCCCGGGCGTGGGTGCATTATGCCATCTGGATGGAGGAATCGAAAAAGCCCGCGGAGGCCGTTGCCGGAAACGGAAGGGCGATCGAGCTCCTTGAGATATCCGCACGGCGAAATGCCGCCGATGTCACAGCCGAGCGGGAACAGGGGGGACTGATGCTGCGCAATGCTCAACTCTCACGGCAGCTCAACCAAACGCCGGAAGTGATTCGCTGGGCCAAAACGGCAGTGTCCCGCTTCAGGACCGTGATGGGAAAGAACCCCGGGAAAGTCGCACCCTGCCTCGACCTCGCCGGCGCGGCGCTGATTTTGGCCGAAGTGGACGCCCCGCCACCGGACGAACAGGATTCGTGGGCCGGCGTGGCTGAGAGGAGTCTGCAATTGCCGCGCGAAAAACGGGCCATCCTCAAACCTGGTGAAAAGCTGCGGCTGAGCGAACTTGATCAGCGCCTTGCGGCCCTCACGGCGAAGCCGTGAAGGCGATTCCAGTTGCGGCGGGAGGGCGCTCATCACAGGATGCCGCTCCATTTTCCACCGCTATGCTTACCATCAAAGACGCCGCTTCCTGCCAATACGACTGCCTTTCCCTTGGCGAAATCATGCTTCGACTCGATCCCGGTGAGGGCCGGGTGCGGTGCGCGCGGGAATTCAAAGTCTGGGAGGGCGGCGGCGAATACAATGTGGCCCGCGGCCTGCGGAAGTGTTTCGGCCTGCGCACCAGTGTGGTGACGGCCTTTGCGGACAACGACATCGGCCGGCTCGTGGAGGATTTCATCATGCAGGGCGGCGTGGATGTTAGTCACATCAAGTGGGTGCCGTATGACGGCATCGGGCGCACGGTGCGCAACGGGCTGAACTTTACCGAACGCGGGTTTGGTATTCGCGGCGCGCTGGGCGTGCCCGACCGCGGCAACACGGCCGCCAGCCAACTCAAACCCGGCGACATTGACTGGGAGGAAATTTTCGGACGTCAGGGGGTGCGGTGGTTTCACACCGGCGGGATCTTTGCCGCCCTGAGCGACACGACGCCGGAAGTCGTTATCGAAGCCGTGCAGTGTGCACACAAACACGGGACCATCGTCAGTTACGATCTCAACTATCGCCCCAGTCTGTGGAAGACGATCGGCGGCAAGGCGCGCGCGCAGGAAGTGAACCGCCGCATCGCGCAGTATGTGGATGTGATGATCGGAAACGAGGAGGACTTCACTGCCAGCCTCGGATTTGAAGTGGAGGGCGTGGACGAGCACATCAGCGCCATCGAAACGGCGAGTTTCCAGCGCATGATTGAACGGGCGGTAGAGGAGTTTCCCAACTTCAAAGTCGCGGCCACCACGCTTCGCACGGTGAAGACGGCCACCATCAATGACTGGGGTGCGATCCTGTGGCACGATGGAAAATTCCACGAAGCAGTGCACCGCCCGGGCATGGAAATCATGGACCGGGTCGGCGGCGGCGACAGTTTTGCCAGCGGCCTGATCTACGGCTTCCTGAAGCACAATGATGCCGCCAAAGCGGTGAACTATGGTGCAGCGCACGGCGCGCTGGCAATGACCACGCCCGGGGATACCAGCATGGTCAACCTCGCCGAAGTAGAGAAAGAAATGAAGGGCGGGAGCAAGCGGGTGGAGAGGTGAGGTGAGCAGGCGAATGATTCGTCCGTCTCAATACACGTCCCGCTGATAACGTTTCGCTTTCTTCAACTCCGCAAGATACGCGGCGGCTCCGGTCTCATCTCTGGCACCCTGCTCGCAGATGACCTGCAGCAGCGCGGCCTCCACGTCTTTTGCCATGCGCGAGGCATCGCCGCAGACATAGAAATGCGCTCCCTGCTCCAGCCATGACCACAGTTCGTCCGCCTGCTGAAGCATCAAATTCTGTACGTAAATCTTGTCCTTCTGATCGCGCGAGAAAGCGAGGCTGAGGCGGGAAAGGTGACCGCTCATCGCCCATGCCTCCAACTGCACCTGATAGAGAAAATCGCTGGTGCGCCGCTGGTCGCCGAAGAACAGCCAGTTCCTGCCCTCCGCACCGGTCGCTTCACGTTCTTCGAGGAACGCACGGAACGGCGCGATGCCGGTGCCGGGGCCGACCATGATGATCGGTACATTGCCGTCCTGCGGAACGCGGAAGTGGGGAGATTTGTGAATGAAAACACCCGCGGTGCCGCCGATGGGCAGGCGGTCGG
>JANNVM010001316.1:0-2002 GCA_031414455.1 Verrucomicrobiota bacterium | reverse complement strand
TGCCCGGCCAGGACGTTGCCGCTGACAACATCCAGCGCCACCCAGGCACCAAACCGTCCCGCCGCGAGAAGCCGTTGTCCGTCCCCGGAAAACTGCAGTGCGTTGAGATAGGGGGGGGCCATCTCCACAGTAATCGCGCGCTTCTTTTCCGGCGCGCCGGCGGTATGGAGCGTGATCGTCAGCGGGCCGGCCGACTCTCCTTTCACCTCCGGCATTTCCGCCATGAGCCCGCTGTCGGCATTGAAGGTGCAAATGGGATGTGTGAAGTTGAAATTCAGGTCGGGCCGCAGTGCAAAACCCGGCCGGCTCAGGAGAAAGATGGCGTCGTCGCGGAGTTCGGGCGTGACACGCAGCGTGCTGGCCTCGCGGCCCGCAGTGAGCGCGCGCGCCACCGCACCGGGGCTGGGATCGTGGCGCGCGGCGTGGACTTGATCGAGCAGCGCATTGTGCCGGGCTTTGCGTTCCGCGGACTCCGCCTCCACGGCTCTCAGGCGCAGCGCACGCTCGCGTCCGGCCTGCTGCCGCCAGATTCCTGACACTCCCAGCGACGCGAGCGCCAACACGGCGACCGAGCCGGCGATCCACTTCAGGAGCCGCATTCGCCGCTCGATGCCCCGCAATTTTCTAACCGACCGGCCGCTGGCCACCAGCACTACATCAGCCAGCATTTCGCGGGCCGAGAAATACCGGCGCTCCGCGTGCCCTTCACAGGCCCGCAGGACGATCTCATTCAGCTCCACGCGCTGCTGGAAGTCGCCGGCCTGCCGCCACTCCGCAGGCAGCAGCGGGAATTTCGACCGGTCCATGCCGGTGAGCACTTCATAAAGCACCTTGCCCAGCGCGTAGATATCCGCGCGCTCCGTGCCCGGCCCCTCCTGGGGCACGAATCCCTCCGTGCCCACATAGCTGCGCGAACTGCCCGCCTCCGCCACCAGCCCCACGTCGCCCAGCTTCGGCACCCCGCCCACGAACAGGACATTCGAAGGCTTCACATCGCGGTGGATGAGGCCCTGCTCGTGCAGAAAGGCGAGCGCTCCGGCAAGGGACTCGGCGATGCGGAGGCATACGGGGACTTCGAGGAGTTTGCCGTCCGTGAGGAGTGCGGAGAGCGTGGCGGGCTTGTAGGTTCCCGGAGCTTCTGTGAAGCAGTCATCCGCCAACTCCATAACGTAGTAGAACCACCCCGCTTCATCATCCCGTCCCATGTGGAGAATGTCGATGAGCCCGTCATGCGCCCGGCTCACCGGCTCGCAACGGCGGATGCCTTCAAATTCGCGAAGATAGGGCCGGTCGCTGTCGAACGCGGCGCGCTTCACGATTTTCACCGCGCGCAACGTGCTCATGATGTTTCGCGCCAGCCAGACCTCACCATAGCTCCCCCGACCGATGACACGCAGCAGCGTGTGATCGGGGATGTGGACGGCGGCAGGAGTGGCAGGGATGGAGGACAATGGAAGCAGCGGTGCCCGCATTGTAGAGCGAGTGTGGCGGAAAGCCCACTCGCTTTTGAAGCTCGACACCGGTTACAGCGGCAGAACCCATTCAGAGGCTGAAGCGAGCGGGAAGGAAGCGACACCCGCCCTGCGGCACACTCGCTCTACGGAACCAGCCGGTAAAACCGTCGCGTGCCTTCCGGCTCCTGGAAGACCGGCGTGACCGGCTGTGGATTCACCGGTGTCCAGAGTTGCAGGTCGTCAGAACTTTCGAGGACGACGTGCGAAACGGGAGTCTCCCATGTCAGGGTCACAATGCCTCCGTCGAGATGCATGGTGAGATTCAAGTCCGGCGGCGGCTCGAGGTCGAACGTCCAGTAGCCGCCGGTGATGTCGAATTCGCCGGGCGGCCCGCTGTCGGGATCGCCGGCGGACATTTGTCCGAGGGAGGAGCCGGCCAGCGTAAATTCCGCCGCGCCGGAAGAGGGTCCGCCGCCGCTGTCGAGGCTGGACCATGCGATGGTGAAGGATTCCTGGGCGCCCAGTTTCAACGCGGAAACGAGCAGGAG
>JANNVM010001315.1:0-1995 GCA_031414455.1 Verrucomicrobiota bacterium | reverse complement strand
GCGGCCTTCAACTCCACCCTCACTATCGCTCCCGGCACCGGCACGGTGACCTTCACCGGTGTCAACACCTACACGGGTATCACTACGGTCGCCGGCGGCACTCTGGCGCTGGCGGGCGCGGGCTCCATCGGGAGCAGTTCCAGGATCGTGATAAACAGCGGGGCCACCTTCGATGTCTCCGGCACCGGCAGCACCTTTGTGCTCGGTGCGGCGCAGACCCTGGTGAACAACGGCAGCGAAACCGGTGTGTTGGCGGGAGCAGGCACCATTGAGGGTGGCGGCATATTCAATGGCGGGGTGACGCTGCAAAACGGCGCCCGCGTTTCCCCTGGAAACAGCCCCGGCACCCTGACGTTTGCGGCGGGACTCGCGCTTGAGGACGGCGTCATCTTCAACTTCGAACTCGGCCCCGTATCCGATCTCGCAAGGATTTCCGGCGGCACCTTAGAGGGCAGCAGCATCGGCGGCACCACATTCAATTTCACGTTCGGCCCGGGTTTCGTCCCCGGCAGCACGGTAACTCTTCTCGACTGGACCGGTGCCGCTCGTTCCGATGTGAACGCGTCTGACTTCGTCTTCGGCAACGTCACGTCCGCGAGTTCCGCTCTCTTCTCGATTCAGGGAAACACTCTCGTGGCTACCGTGATCCCCGAGCCAGGCAGCCTCGCCCTCCTCGGTATCAGTCTCGGCGCAATCGCCCGCCGCAGGACCCGCCCCCGGTCCGATGCGGCTCGGAACAAGTGAGCGTGCCTCCGATTTTCCCTCATTCACTTCCCTTAGCGGAGTGGACCCGGCGACGGCTTGCGCGGGCTGGAGTGCCTATTGTTAAAAGGCGGACTGGAATGACTCCGCCTGGGCACCGGGTCCGGGTTTAGGGGCTGCGGTCAGTTCATCAGCAGTTTTGGCGCGCTAAGTCCCGCCCCGGATATCGGGCTGTCCGGGAGCGGCGCGCGCCGCACCGCCTGCGGTGCTTGCTCCTCTGATCCGGCCTGGTGGCAGTCAGGTTGAGGTCCAGGCCAGGAGAGTGCGTCCGGCGTTTTGTCAGCGAACGAAGTGGATTCGGATTGTTTTCATTTGGAGATTTCACCAGCCCCGACGAAGAGCACTCCCCGAACCAACCGCAAACTCTCCAACCTCATGCCCAAGCCACCCCCGTTCATCGACTTTCCCCGCGTGCCCCGGCTGCCTCCAGGCACAGGCAAAAAGATCGCCCTCGGTGCCGGCCTGTTACTGGCGCTTTTCGCCGTGAACACCCTGTGGTATTCTGTAAAGGCGGACGAGCAGGCGGTGAAACTGAGATTCGGCGAAGTGATCCAGACCAACATTCCGCCGGGCCTCCATTTCAAACTTCCGCTCGGCATCGATACCGTGGACATCTTCGCCACCCAGCGGCAGCTCGTCCTGGAATTTGGCTCCGAGTCCATGCAGATGGGCGCGACCAACCCGCATCAGTTTGGCAGCGATGACCCGGAAGCGGTGAAAAACATGGTCACCGGCGATCTGAATGCGGCGCATGTGGAATGGGTCGTGCAATATCGCGTGAGCGATCTGCCCGCGTTTCTCTACAAGGTCCGCGACCCCGAAGAGACGCTGCGCGATGTCTCGGAATCCGTGATGCGTGAAATCGTAGGCGACCGTACGGTGGATGAAGTGCTGACCGTGGGTCGTCAGGAAATCCAGGTCGAGGCGCGCAAGCGTATTAGTGAAGTCAGCGGGCTGTATGAACTGGGAATTCAGATTGATGACGTCCTGCTCAAAGGCGTGAACCCGCCGACCCAGGTCCGCAAATCGTTCGATGCCGTGAACCGCGCCCAGCAGGAGCGGGAGGAAAACATTAACATCGCGCGCGGCGAGTATAACAAGCTGGTGCCAAAGGCGAAGGGTGAGGCCGATCAGAAGATCAGTACGGCGGAGGGCGATGCGCTCAAACGCGTGAACGAAGCCACCGGCGACGCTTCACGCTTCACCGCCGTTTATACCGAATACACCAAGGCC
>JANNVM010001314.1:0-2997 GCA_031414455.1 Verrucomicrobiota bacterium | reverse complement strand
AGATGCCCTGCGGGCTCGTGCTCCACTCCGCGCCCTCGATGCCGAGTGGCTCGAAAAGGCGCGGCTTTAAGTAATCGAGCACCGTCCCGCCCGTCAGCTTTTGCACGATCGCAGAGCACATATAGGTGCCCGCCGAATTATAGAGAAAATGCGCGCCCGGCTTGTGCTCGACGGGATGGGTGAGGAACGTCTGCACCCAAGGCGTGCCGGCTGTAAATTTCGGCTCCGTCTGATGGCCGGTGGACATGGTGAGCAGGTCGCGCACACGCATCGCCTGAAGATTCTTCGCCGGGTCGCCGGGTGCGTCGTCAGGGAAATATTTCAGCACCGGATCGTCCACGCTCACCTTGCCTTCAGCGACGGTGAGGCCCATCGCCGTGGAGGTGAAGCTCTTGCTCAGCGAATACAGCACATGCGGCTTCTCCGCCGTCTCCGGTTTCCACCAGCACTCTGCCACGACATGTCCGTGCCGCACGAGCATGAAGCTGTGCATCGTATCCACGCCCTTGTCAGAGGCTTCGATAAAGGCGCGCACGCCTTCCGATGAAACACCCTGCGCCTCCGGTGCGCTGCGCGGCAGCGGTTGTGCGGCGAACGTCTGACAGGCGGCAAAGACAACGGTGAGTGCGGGCGTGATTTTCATAAGAACCCGAACATGTCACCGCGGGATGATCCGTGCGACAATCGGAATCGTGCGGTGAGTGCCCGGATTGGGCGCGGGGTGGCACGCGGCGTCCGAATCGCCCCGGGTTTGGCAACCAGCAGTCCCCGGAAAAAAGAGATGACCGATAGCCGATCCCCTGTTCCATTGCGCCCCGATTCCAATCCAGCCAATAGCGATACCCGCGAAAATCAATCTCCCCGCAGTCATGTTAAAATGCCCTCCGTTACTTTCCCTTGGAACCATCCTTCTGTTCATCGCGGTTCCGGCAGTCTTCGGGGAGGCGGTCGTTTCCGGACTGGCATCCACCCAGCTCGACCCGGAACTCAAGGGTCAGGTTCTGATCGAGGAATTGAATTGCGTCTCCTGCCACACGGGTGACCCGTCGCTGGCGGTTCGTTCAAAGAAAGCACCGCGGCTCACCGATGTCGGTTCGCGGGTGAATCCGAATTACCTGGAGTCATTCATCAGTGATCCGCACGGGACCAAACCCGGCACCGCCATGCCGGATGTTATGGTGCCGTTGGGCGGTGAGGAAAAGATGCGGGCCGCAACAGCCCTGACGCACTACTTGCTGTCGCTGAAGAAGAATGACTTCGCGATGGAGGCACCCGATGCGGTGGCCGCGGCCGAGGGGAAGCGGCTGTTTCATTCCCGCGGATGCGCGGCGTGTCATTCGCCCCGCGATAACAAGGGCGTGGAGTTGCCCGTCAAAAATTCAGTGCCGCTTGGAGCGCTGGACCGGAAATACAGTCTCAAGAGTCTGACCGAATTCCTGCGCCAGCCACATGCCAGCCGCCCGTCCGGTCGTATGCCTGACATGCGCCTGAACGGGCAGGACATTGAACGCATCGCCCAATTCCTGCTGCAGGATACGCGTGTGCCGGGGGGGCTGTCCTATACGCTCTATCGCGGTCAGGTGTGGGAGGGACTGGAGAGCGCCGAGGTGACCGCGGAGCGTGGCGGACAAGTCAAAGACTTCAACCTTGAGAGCCTCGGCAAACCCCGGCATCACTCCGCGATTCGATACGAGGGATGGCTGAACATCGCACAGGCGGGCCGCTATTCTTTCTACCTTACGATGAACGGCGGCTCACTGATTATGGATGGCAAGCCCGTCATCGCGCAGGAACCCAGCGACCGCCGCGGCGTCAAGAAACTGGAAGGCGCGGCAGATCTCGCGGCGGGATGGCGCAAAATTCAGCTCACCTGTTTTCACACCGGGCAAGAGCCGAAGTTCTCCTGCGAAATGGAAGGGCCGCAGTTTGCCCGCGGGCCGATTCCTTCTTCGATGCTGTCGGTCTCCAACGAACTCATTCCGGCCTTTGCGCCCCTCAAGGTTGATGCCGGACTCGCGGCGCAGGGACGGGAGCTGTTTGGTAAACTGGGCTGCGCGAACTGTCACGACGATCTCAAGGTTCCCGCCGCGCCCGCGACTGCTTTTGCAAAGCTGGATGCCAGCCGCGGATGCTTGAGCGAAACGGCCGGTCCGTGGCCGCGCTTCGACCTGACCGCAGAGCAGCGGGCATGGATCACCCGGGCGCTGCCTCACGCAGAACAACCGCTGCTCAATGACAAGCAACGCCTCGACAAGACACTGGCCACTTTCAACTGCATCGCCTGTCACGAACGCACGGGCCTTGGCGGCATCGCGCCGGAACGCAATGCGCTCTTCACCGGAACGCAGCCGGCGCTGGGTGATCAGGGCCGCCTGCCGCCTCCGCTGTCTCACGTCGGCGCCAAGCTGAAGCCGGAATGGATTGCCGAAGTGCTGCTGCACGGGAAACGTCAGCGGGATTACCTGGACGCTGCCATGCCGCAGTTTGGTGAGGCCAATGTCGGGCATCTTGTCGAACTGTTCGGCAAGGTGGATGCCCTTGAACCGGTCACCTTCCCAAAGGTCGCTAACATCCAGGAGTCGAAGGCTGCCGGCTATGAAATGATCGGCACCAGCGGGCTTGGCTGCATCGCCTGCCACGAATTCCACGGACAGAAATCAGGTGAAATCAGTGCGCTCGACATCGGACACGTAACGGAGCGGCTGCAGAAGAACTGGTTCAATCTCTACATGCGGCAGCCGTCGCGCTTTCACCCGACGGTGATCATGCCGAGTTACTGGCCGGACGGTCAGTCCATCCGCCCGAACATCCTCGGCGGCGACACCGCGCAGCAAATCGAAGCCCTGTGGACCTATCTGTCTGACGGTGAGCGCGCCAAGAAGCCGGTGGGACTCTCCCGGCAGTCGAACGAAATTCGTGTAAGCGACGTCACGGAAATCTGCCGCGGGCAAAGCCCTGTTGGTTATCGCGGCATCGGCGTCGGTTATCCCGGGCGCA
>JANNVM010001313.1:0-1813 GCA_031414455.1 Verrucomicrobiota bacterium | reverse complement strand
TTACCGGGAAAAACAGGGATCCAGCCCGAAAAAGGGCCGCCGGCAACGGGCGATGACGGGGGCATAGCGCTCATGGTGAACATTTTTCCCAATTTTATTCCAGGGATTCGGAAATGCTATCTCGCGGGAGGAAAGGCGGAGTCGAAGGCACGGGGATTGACGCCACCGTTATCGAGTGGCAGTCTGCGGGCAATCCCCGCGTATGTCCCGTCGTTATTTTACCTCCGGCTGCTATGCGGCTCTGCTCTTCCTCACGACCGCGGCCGGACCGGCGCGGGCGGAGGCCCCGCCGAATGATACCCGGGCCAATGCGTCGGTCATCGCGCCCGGACTGACCATCACCGGCACCGTCCTCGAAGCGACGGTGGAGGAAAACGAGGCATTGCCGGATGGACGAGAGTCCACTGTTTGGTATGCGTGGACGGCAGATGGTCCCGGGCCGTGGGAGGTGCGCGTGCAGTCAACGTATGGCTATACTTCGCTCTGCGTGTACGAACAGGCAGGCGACGGGGCGCTGCGGGAGTTGGCCAAGGCGTCATTCCCGCGCCAGGAGACCGGCGAGAACTATCCGTCTTCCAATGGCGCGAGGTTTCACAGCGCGACGGGCACGCGACTGCTCTTCCAGGTGTATGGGAATGGCGAATGGGGGGACTTTACCCTCACGCTGCGCCCGCACACCGGAATGCCGGCGGCGGATGCTTTTGCCAATGCCGCGCTGCTGCCGGCGGCGGTGAATGCATTGCCTGTCACCACGGCGCAAGCCACGCTGGAGCCTGGCGAACCGCGCACGGCCGGACGCTGGCCAAGCAGCGTGTGGCACCGCTGGACGGCTCCGTCGGCGGGTTATTGGCTGCTGAAATTTGAAGGCGGCGGTGCGGGGGCGGGCGTGGATGTGTGGCGCGGCGGTTCACTGGCGGCCCTGACTTCCGCCGTCGTCGCCAGTGCGGACGGAGATCCGCCCGGCGGCGGCGACTTGCTGCCCTCCGTGCGCACCGTGGTTCAAGCTGCCGCAGGTGAGACACTGCGCGTGCGCGTATTGTCAGGCGATGATTTGCCCGCTTACCTCACGATCAAACCGGCCACGCCCGGCGACATGTTCGCCAGCCCGGTGGAATTGGGCTCCGGCGAAACAGCCGGCCATACGCGGCAATTGGCCGATACCGTGACCGTGGAGCACGGCGAGGGCAGCTTCTACACGGGCTCGCAATGGCTGGCGTGGGATTGTCCATCGTCCGGTGTCTATGAATTGAACGTCGCCGCTCCGCATGCGCCGTTTCTGTTCGGTTCCATTAGCGGCCTTGATCCGATTGCCGCGATTTACCGCGGAAATGATCTGACCTCCCTCGCAACCGTGCCGACGGTGCCACTGGGAATCGTGACCGAACCCAAGCGCTTCCGGGCAACGGCGGGCAAACATTATCGGATTCGTGCGGGGCTGACGCCGTTCAGCGGTCTTATGACAAGTAATGGACGCGACGGCGGCGGCGTGGTGCTCGGAAATCCACCCTCCTTTACTTTTGGCCCTTCATACGTTGCCCTCTCATTGAACAAAACGGCCACCGTGCCACCCAACGACGACTTCGCCGCTGCCGATGACCTGGGAAACAGCACTGACCTGACCGCCAGTGGCAGCAATGCCGGTGCGACGAACGAACCCGGCGAACCGATCGGCCTCTACCAGGCCGGCGACTCCGTGTGGCACCGCTGGACGGCTCCGGCGGCGGGGCGCTACGAACTGCTCCACTCCAGCGATGCCCAACTCGAGATGAAAATCTACCGCGGCACGGCGCTGAATGCGCTCACGCTTCTTACG
>JANNVM010001312.1:0-11027 GCA_031414455.1 Verrucomicrobiota bacterium | reverse complement strand
CAGCAGGCAAATCGCCGGCTCTGAGAGGGAACGAAAGGTCCGCGGCGATGGCCAGAGGGTCGCCCTGTTCCGCGTAACGAAGGCCACCGAGGACTTTCCCTCCGCCTTCCGGTTCCACATTTTGCAGCAGTTGCCGGACTTCGGCGAGGGGCACCGGCTCAAGGGCGAACACCGTCCGTGCTGCGACGGCACCCGGCTCCACGCTGATTTCGACTCTTCCGCCATCACTCTCGGCCTCCAAAATGCCGCCTCCTGCGAAGAGACCGGTTCGCCCGTCATCGAACTTCTGGCGCGTCGAGGGAATGCTGACCCGGGTGCCGTTCGTATTGATGAAAGTGGCGGTGATGAAGTCGTCCGCCGCGGCTTCGATGAAATTGGCGAAGCTGCCGTCAGCCTTGCTGAGCACGGTCGCGGTGGTGCCGGTGGATTCGTTGACGAGGATGACGGCAACTTCGGGATCGGCGCTGCCGGCGCTGCCGATGGCGACGACTTTGGTATTGTCAGTGCCGGGGGTGTATCCGGGGATGGCGTTGATGAGCGCCTCGTCGGCGGGCGTGGGTCCGGCGGCGCCGGGTTCGTAGATCGTGAGCTGCGCGCCGATGCCGCGGGCGGCGGGTGTCGCGGTGGTGAAGGTGAATTCGCGAGGGCCGTCGAGAGTTAGGTTTTGGAGGTCACGGAGGTCGGGTGAGAGGACGATTTTGTAAGCGGTGGAGGCGCTGAGAGGATTGTTGGGAAGCAGGGTGGCATTTCGGCCTGACAAATCGATTGTGAGGCTCGCGGGCACTTCGGCACCGGCGGGATCGAGGAGCTTTGCGGCTCCGGCGGCGGCGAAAGGCGCGGGGGCCATGCGTTCGCTGAACGTAACGGTGACCGGCACCACCACCGGGACTTTGACGGCATCGGCGGCGGGATTGGTGGCGAGCACAAATGGAGGCGCACTGCCGACAAGGATGTCGGCAGTCACGGGTGTCAGAGCCGCGGCCATGTCCGATGGTGTGCGGCCGGTGAAGCCTTCGGGATTGCGCTCGGCGGCCAGTGCGAGGCTGCCTGCGGGCGCGAGAAGATCAAAGTGACCGTCCGCCGGCGTGAAGGCGAGCCACGGCTGGCCGGCGACGCGCGCCAGCGACGAGGCCGCCGGCGCATTGTCTGTTTGAAACCTCACCGTGCCGCTGACAAGGCCCTGCGCGGCGTTCAGTTTCACCACGACATACTGGCCAGCGCGATTGATTCCTGACAAATGCGGCGGGCTGGCGGGTTCTGAGGTGGAGAGGAATCCTGCGGCATCGCTGCGCAGGCGGAGAACGGGCTGGAGACCGTTGGCGCCGGGAGCATTGACGACGCGGGCCAGCACGTAGTGGGCGAGCGGATCGAGTCTCCCGCGGAAGGCGAAGCCCATGACGCTGCCCGGCAGGAAATTGGCGAAGTCGAGGCCGAACGCTGCGGCCACCGGCAGACCCCCTGCGAGGCCGGTGAAGCCATCGGGCGGGAGCGCGCGGAGTTGTGCGGTGGCCAGTCCGCCTGCGGCCCCGGCGGGGACCGTGAGGGTAAGATCGCCGCTGGAGAGCTGGCCGCCGGATTCATTGATGACCAGCAGTGCTTCGTCCTCCGGCGCGAGAATGACCGCCCGGATATGGGCCTCGGCCAAAGTGGCGGGCGGCAGCAGCAGCCGCGGGCGCATGGGGAACGGACCCTGCAACTGCGCCGGAGCGGCGGGTGGCGTCAGGCCGCGCCATGCGAAAAAGGTCGCGTCGTAAGACGGCGTGCGGAACCGCCCGCCGCCCTCGCGCAGGTCATAGGTTTCCTCCACATCCATACGAAACCACAGCCCGCTGGGAAGTGTCAGGCCGGTGCTGAAAAAGTCCACCGTTGCCTGCGCTGTCACGGCGTCGGGATTCTCACTGGCTGCGCGTTCCGCGGGCGTCACGCGGCCGGTGGCGGTGACGCTGCCGGCCGGGAGCGGCGGCACGGCGACGCCGGCCAGCGGCTCGCCGGCGACCGGAACCGGCGGAGGCGTGGCGGGCGCGATGTCGGCAACGGCGAGGGCATAGTCACCGCTTTGCCTGACAGAAAAAGAAACGGTGTCCGCACCGGCACCGTCCACCACGGTCAAGACCGTCCATTCGCCTGTCGCTCTATCATACAGTGTGACCACCGCCTGTCGCCCCGAGGGCAACGGCGACGGGAGCCTAACTAAAGCTGTGCCGTCCGCCTGCGCGCCCGGGTCCGGCGGATAGAACGAAAATCCCGACAGTGGGCTCCAGCCTGGCGGCAGTTCCGCCGGCAGGGTCTGGCCGGGGCGCGCGGCGAGCAGGGTGCGGCCTTGCTGTTGAAATGCCCCGGCAGGAAATGTCAGGCTCACGGTGCGGGTCGCTTCACGGAGTCTTGTTTCTTCAAGGACCGAGACCAGTCCCTCTGCCTCCTGCTCCGGAGCGAGCCATGGGTTGGGCACCACAGCGACCGCGCCGGCGGCCAGAGTGGACCGGCGCCAGACCGGGAAATGCCCCGGCGCAGAAAACCGCCAGACATAAGGGCCGGGCAGGCCGCCGAGACTGGCAAAGGCGGTGTCCGCACTGGCAGAAAACGTGCGCTCGCCGCCCGGCCCGGTTTCCCGGATTTCCCCCGCCGGCAGCGGATGCCCCGTGCCGTCCAGCACCCTGGTGCGGGCGAGCGCAAAGACGCCCGCCGGGGTCACCGCGACCACGGCCACAGCCACCGACTCGCCACCGCGTCCGTCCGTGACGGTCAGGGTCGCTTCCCTCAGACCGGGGGCGGCGAACGATCGGGCCGTTTGTGCGCCCGGTGCTTCGGTGCCGTCATCGAAACGCCATGCGAACGTCAGCGGATCGCCGTCGGGATCGGTGGCCGTGCCGGCGAAGTTGACGCTGTCTCCGGTCACCACACGATAGGGTCCGCCGGCATTGGCCAGCGGCGCGCGGTTCAGCAGGCCGGCCATGCTGACCTCGTAGGTCACTGTCAGGCTGCGGTGCCGCGAAAAATTCATCGTCCATGCGATTTCCTGCCCCGGTTCCCAGCCGCCCGCGGGCACACTGCCTGACAAATCGAAACACGGCACCTGCCATGGCGGCACATTGAATCCCCCCAGCGTGCCTGGCACGGTGATGCCGGCGCGCACTTCCTGACCGGCGGCATCGAGGAACTTTATCAGCGCATGAACCGGCCCGTCTATCCGCTGCGTGCCGGCATTAACGGCCTTGATATCCACGGTGGAATTGAGCCGGCCCGTGATGCGGTCGAGTGTCGAGCGGTCGGCAGTGGCGGTGAGCCGGACTGCGCCCTCCGGCAGGAGCGGCGGCACCTCCTGGGCGGAGGCGCGAAACGCAACAAGTGAAAATGCCGCCGCCAGTGCCGCCAGGATCAGCCGGCACGGGGAATGATTGAGTGTCTTCATGGATGAGAGAATTGAAAATGTCAGGGTGTCGCGTGGTTTCTGCGCCGCAGGCAGAGCAGGCCCCAGACCGCGAGGATGGCGGCGGTGCGGGGTTCAGGAATGAATTCGGCATCCAGCCGCACGTTATCCACGGCGCTGGTCGAATCCCCGGTCACGCCGTTTCCGTCAATGAATTCAAATGCCACCGTGGCGAAGGGCGAAACATCCAGCGGCATGGAGAACCGCGTCCATAGGGCGCCTTTGGGACTCGGGCCGCTGGTGACGGAACCGGCCACATTGTCCAGTCCGAGGTGGTCCGCATCGAGAATGCTGATGGCGGTGTCGAACTGGCCCGACTCGAAATCCAGTCCGAACGGCTGCGTGCCGAGGAAGGCGGAGACGAAGACCGAATCCGGCGTCTGCCCCAGCCCAGCCACCGGCGAGAGCGCCGTCAGCAGATCGAAACTCAGGCGCAGGAGGATCACCCCGTCCGGAACGGCCGCCGTTTGAAAAATCATCGTCCGTCGTGTCACGGCATCCGACAGCACCGCCGTCTCACCGGTATCAAATACCGTCCCGGTTTTTTCCCAGCCGGTGAGCGACGCGGTGAACTCTCCATTCGCAATCAGCGAGGCTGCCCTGACGGGATTCGGTGCCATGCACCACATGATGAGGAGGGCGGGCCATTTCCAGGGGCGTGCATTCATTTGGGGCGAATGCTGGCAAAACGCCTGTGAATAGCAAGATTTCTTATCAGAAGAATCCGTGACGGGGTCGTGGGCGGGCGGTTTGAAAACCAGGAGCGGAAAGCTTGTCATACCGATTACTCCTGAAACCGGCGGAGAATGTTTCAGGATTTCTTCAGTTTTCGCATCGCGGCAAGCCTCGCGCGTCGGGACGCGCCTCAGAGATCGAGCCCGGGCCGGGCGTGAAATGGCCTTCTCCGGCCTGCCGCACCGCCGCACCACCGCACCGCCGCACCGCCGCACCACCGCACCACCGCATCACCGCATCACCGCACCACCGCACCACCGCACTACCTGCCATGCGGACGCGTCAGGATAGGAGGACTACGCGAGCTTCACCATGTCCTTCACGAACTGCCGCCAGAGGTAGAAGCATCCGCGCCACGAGTAGCGGAACGTGCCCTGGCCGCTGTCGAGAATGATGCCGGTGCTCAGATTGTGGCGGATCTGATGCTGAAGTTCGCCGGAGAGGCGGTCGGTGAGTGTTGCAGAGTCCACTTCCAGGGCGTCCTGCGGGAGGTGCAGTCCCTGCTGTTCCACCCACTCGCGGTGGAGTTGGAGCAGGCCGCTGATGCTGCCCGCCCACGGCACTCGCTGCACGAGGACGGCGGGTGGCTGGAGCATGGTATTGGAGAATGGGTAATCGGTGGTGTTCCACACGCGTCCGTCCGCGGTGCGTGTGGTCAGACTGATATAGACGATGCCGGCACCGCGTTGCTGGTTGAGGCTGATGGCAGCCTGCACGCGTTGATCCGGCATGTAAAACAGCCGCAGGAACTGCCGGACCTCACCGCCGTCCCAGCCGGTGTCTTCGATCATCTCAAAGCCGGCCTCCTCGACTTCACCCGTGAGTTCACGAAGGTGGGGGAAGTCATCGCGTGACGGCGGGAAGCGGTTGCTCAGAGTCTTGTTTATGGGCAGCCGCATGGCGCGGACGCGCAGCATGATCTCGAGCCACGGCATGAGGAACCATCCCGCCACGGCGCATGCTCCCGCGACCACGGAGTCACCGGCAACGAAGTAACCGGCGAGAAACGTGGCCGTGAGGTAAAGCAGGGCTCCTGGCTTGCGCAGCCACGGACTTCCAAAGGTCCGCAGTGCAGTCCCCGCCAGCCACACACCCGCAACGATGAGGAATCTTTCCATGACAATCCGGATTGATGCCCGGATTGGGGTTTTACCATGCCCGTTTGGTGCGGTCAATGTTTGGCTTTACCGAAAATGCGCCCCTCGCGGCCGTCCGTCCCGCTCCGTGGGGGGCGATTCGCAATATTTCCTGGCATCCCGGCAGATTCCTTCTTGCGCGGAGTGGGTAGGCCGCCTTTCTGCGCAGCCATGAAGTACATTTTCTTCACGGGCGGCGTGGTCAGTTCTCTGGGTAAAGGTCTTACGGCGGCGTCGCTTGGCACGCTGCTGGAGCACCGGGGGCTGCGTGTCATTTTACAGAAATTCGATCCCTATCTGAATGTTGATCCGGGGACGATGAGCCCGTTCCAGCACGGCGAAGTCTATGTGCTCGACGACGGAGCAGAAACGGACCTCGATTTGGGGCACTATGAACGGTTCACCAGCGGCAAGCTGACGCGGTTGAACAATCTCACGAGCGGGCAGGTTTACAGTAACGTGCTGGCCAAGGAGCGCCGCGGTGAATATCTCGGCAAGACGGTGCAGGTCATCCCGCACATCACGGATGAAATCAAAGGCCGCATCAAGGAGGTGGCGGAGAAGCAGGGCGCGGATGTGATCATTACAGAAATCGGCGGAACGACCGGAGACATCGAAGGACTGCCGTTCCTTGAGGCCATGCGCCAGTTCGTGCATGAAGCCGGACGGGAGAATGTGCTTTTCGTTCACGTAACGCTGGTTCCCTACATCAAGGCCGCCGGCGAATTGAAGACGAAGCCGACCCAGCAAAGTGTGGCCAAGCTGCGCGAGATCGGTATACAGCCGGGTGTGGTCGTGTGCCGCACGGAATGGCCGCTGGAACAGGATGTGCGGGAGAAGATCGCGCTTTTCGCCAACGTGCCCGTAAAGGCGGTGATCGAGGCCCGCGATGTAAAAAATTCCATCTACGAACTGCCGCTCATGCTGCATCGTGAGAAGTTCGACGCCCTCGTGTGCGAACAACTCGGCCTGCAAACGAAAGAGCCGGACCTGACAAAGTGGAAGGCATTCGTGGACCGCGTGGTGAACCCGACGCACAAGACGCGGATCGCCGTAGTGGGCAAATACATTGAACTCCAGGATGCGTATAAGAGTGTCTATGAAGCGCTGACCCATGCCGGGGCGGCCAATGACTGCGAAGTCTCGCTGGTGCGGGTGGATGCCGAAGACCTTGAACACGAAAAGCCGGCGGACCTCCTTGGGGACGTCCAGGGTATTCTGATTCCCGGCGGCTTCGGCGACCGTGGCGTGGAGGGCAAGATTCTCGCGGCTCAGTATGCCAGAGAAAAGGGCATCCCGTATCTCGGGCTTTGTCTCGGAATGCAGATCGCGACGATCGAGTTCGCGCGAAATGTCTGCGGCCTTGCCGGCGCGAACAGCACCGAGTTCACCCAGTCATCGCCGCATCCGGTGATCTGTCTCATGGAAGAGCAGGAGGGTGTTGTGGACCTCGGCGCGACGATGCGTCTGGGCACCTGGGAAACGAAAATTCTGCCCGGCAGTCTGGCCCACCGGGTCTATGGCGCCACGGAAATCAGCGAGCGTCACCGTCACCGGTATGAGTTCAATAACAAATATCGCAATCAGATGGAGGCCGCGGGATTCTGTATTTCAGGCACCAGCCCGGACGGCAATCTTGTGGAGATGATCGAAGTCAAAGGTCACCCCTACTACATCGCGTCGCAGTTCCACCCGGAGTTCCTCTCCAAGCCGAATGCCCCGCATCCGCTGTTCGCCGGATTTATCGCGGCTGCGATGCAGACGCCGCGGCGATAGTTGAGAGATGAGAGAGGCTTAAGTGGATGAAGAAGTGGGCGCGAGCCGGTTGCCCAAGCGTCTCTCAACACTCAACTTTCAATCACCAGCGAACTACGGCCCTGCATTCTGCAGCGCGATGATGCGGTCCGCGGATTCCCGGGTGAACTCAGCCTCATCAATGCTGTAAGGGATGTCCAGCCACTGCAGGCCGTCCTCTTCCCGGGTGACGAATGCCTTGCGAATGGAGGGCTTGAGTTTGGCGGCGATCTCCGGCGGGAGTCCGACGCGGAGGGTGCCGGCGGTATTGGTGGCCATCGAGTCCGTGGACTTGGCGGGATCTTTGTCACGGATGGACTCCACCCGGGTGGCGAGGACTTGTTTACGCTCGTGGCGCACGGTGAGGGCGATCTTCATGCGGGTGCCTGATTCGATGACGACATCCGTGGCTTCCATCACGAGGCCGCCGGGATCCTGAGTGCCCTGGCTGGTGAAATGGAGGTGACCTCCTGTCAGGTCCGGCTGCGCGAGACGGGTCTCGCCGGTGGCCAGTTCGAGAGCGCGGAAAACGGGGATGCCGCTGAGGACGCCGGACTTGAGGGTCAGTTTGCTGTCCATGAGGATGCCGGTGCTCCGGTTGGTGGAGCCGGAAAGCGTCACGGTGCCGCGACAGATGACGTCTTTGACATAGCGCTGAAAGTAGTCGGGCAGGAACGGATGGAAGGGAATGTTCTCCATCTTGATAACGGCATCAATCTCAGGCGCTTCGCCGAGGGTGAAGCTGCCGGTGAGCGCGCCGGTGCCGCCGCCCGCTATGGTAAAATCCCCCTTTTCGATCACGGCGCGGTCTGCACCGATCCTGACGGCAGCGCTGGTGACGCGCAGGCCTTCGAGCCATCCCTGACGGAAGCCGCCGCCGGCGGCGGTTAGGTTCCAGCCGGTTTCGCTACGGATCAGGCTGACGGTGCTGTCGGTGAGTTCGCCGATGGTGGACGGGGTATTGCCCCAGACGAGATGGAGTTTGTCACATTGATAACCGTCCACGGTCAGTTGGGAGAAGTCAGGATTGATACCCCAGCCGGCGGTGAGGAGATTCGGATGGCGATCCGCGGCGGCGGACTTCGTGCTGGCTCCGGCACGAAGGTTCACCGTGGCGCTGGAGACGGTGACTTTATCCAGATGCCATGCGGACCGGAAGACGCCCGGGACGGTGATCCAGGTGTCCATATTGTCCAGTTTGGCTTCGGAAAAGATGTTGGCGGGCGAGCCTTTGATTTTCACGTTCTCCGTGCGCAGTTCCCCATTCCAATCCCAGCGGGCGCGGTGAAAGGAGACACTGTCGGCACCGAGGAAGCGCTTGGTTTCGGCGGCGAGCTGGTTGGTGAACGTCGCGGTCTTCGCATGAAGGCGAATGATGCCCATGTAAATCAGCAGCGGGATTCCGGTTAGAATGAGCAGCCGCCACGTCCAGCCCCAGACGCGGGACATGCCCATGACATCATGGCCGGGGCTCATCAGGCTGTTGCTCGCGCGCTTGAGGAAAGACTGCTGCGCCTTCCACTCATTCATCACCTCGTTGTAGGACTTGCCTTTCAGTTTTTGGTTCATGGGAAATCAAAACGGGCTGCACAGGCAGCACCGGGACGCGGTATTAGCGTGCCGCCGCACCGGGCGCCAGAGAAATCCCGCTACTGGATGATCCGCGCCGCATTTTGCTTCGCGAGCCATTCCTCGCGGCGGCGGACCAGTTCCTGGTATTGCTTCCGCAGTTCTTCGTTGTCGCGCTGTTCTTTGGTGAGGAACGTGTTGTTGCTGCCGTAGCGCTTCCACGGACCGTCCGGGACTTCGGCCTCCGCGCAGAACCGCCAGTCGCACCGTACGCCGCTGCTGATGCCGAGGAAATCGCGCACCGCCGGCGAGACGTCGAGGCCCGCGCCTCCGTTGCCTTTGGTGGATGGCGGCTTGCCCTCGAAAACATATTTGTGATCGTCCGTAGTGAACGGCCCGCAGTCTTCCCACTGCGCAAAGCAGGTCTTGTTGCCGGCTTTGATGGCAACCCACATGCTTTGACACACACTCTTCGCTCCGGCAGCCTTCCGGGCTTTATACCAGGGAATGAGCTTGGCGATTTCCGGATTCGTCATGTCATTGAACGGCAGCGCAATGTAGAAGGGATTGAGCCCAGGGGTGAAGGCCTTGGGCCGGAAATCCCACGTCCGGTTCTCGCGGTTCGGATCATCGAAGCCGCCGTAGCGAAGCTGCCACTGGGTGTCCCACGAACTGGCGTGGTTCGGTGTGGGGTTGTTTTCCGTGGGTGTTTCACCGATCCAGAAAATGGTCGTCGTAATATTCTTCCGCCATGGATACTTGGGCGCGGCATCGCGGGGCCGCACCGGTGCATAAACGCGGGGCAGGGGAGCCACGGGACCGATCGCTCCGGCCGCTCCTTTCGTTGCGGGCTTCGTGGGAGTGGCGACCGGCTTCGCCCTGGCAGGCGTTTGCGCCTGCAATACAGTCATTTCCCCTGCGACAAAAAGTGCAGCAGTAAGAGCGGTGAATGTGGAGAGCACTCGCATGGACAAAGACGGACGGAAAGGATGGCCAGAGCTGTCGAAATGGGGATTATTGATAAGGAATGCCACTGCGGCACGCAAGAGAAACTTGACGGTGGTGCCTGGGCGACGCGGTGTGTTGGAATGTAAGGATTGCGTTGAAGCCAGTGCAATTATGATATAAGAGCGCGGCTTTCCGAATCACGTGAAAAACAGTAATTACTGCTTTTCTATATCTGTCCGCAATTTTGATGGCTGCCATATCCAAAAGACCGCCGCCTGCTGGTGCGCTTTAGCGATGGCGCTAATGGTGATGCCTGTTCGCGCGCAATGGTCCGCTGTCACCGGACTGCCGGCGGGGTTCAATGCCAGCGATGTCGCCATCGCGCCGGATGGCACCGTCTTTACCACTGGATCGGCGACGAATCCGGCGCAGTCGGGGTTTTACCGCTCCACCAATGGCGGCACATCATGGACGCGCCGGAATGCGGGCATTGGCGATGCCTTTGGCGAGGTCGCACCGTGGCGCATTGGGGCATTCAGCGAAGTGACGCTGGCAGCCACGAATGGCGGCGACGGGATCTACCGCTCGCTCAACGCGGGCGATTCGTGGACCGGGGCCGGTCTGGGGCCGGCGGCGGCTTACTGGGACTTCTGCCGCTTCAATGCGGACACTTACTTTGCCACCAAGCGCGAGAATGTGGTGGGCACCTCCGGTGTGTGGCGTTCGCTGGATCGTGGCGCAACATGGACGCGCACGAGCAGCGGCATTTATGGCGCGACGTTTCCGGTCATCGGTGAGATCATTCCCACGGAGGCGGTGACATTGCATCATGGGAAGCTGTTCGCGGCGGTGAGTTTGACCGGATTGTTCCGCAGCACGAATGGCGGCGACACATGGACGGCGGTGAACAACAACGTCATCGTGGACGGCACCGTCGCCGGGCCGATCACCAACGCGACAGACGTGGCGAGCACGGGCGACCGGCTTTTTGCCAGCATTCAGAACATTGACACGATCTACATGTCGGAGAACGACGGCGATTCGTGGGAACCGGTTTCGACGGTGCTGGGGTCGTTCAGTGATCGCGTGGCGTCGGACGCGGGCGTGCTCTATGCACCGACGCACGATGGGAAGCTCTTCATGACGACGAGTGGGCGTTCGTGGACCTATTACAATAACACGGGCCTGCCCGGCGGCGTGCAGCCGTTCATCGCGGTGAAGCACGGCGTGGCGGCCTACTACACGACGAACGCCGGGCTTTATAAACTGGATCTCAGCACGGCGGCGGCGCTGAATATCGCGCCGGTGGTGACGAAGCATCCCGTGGGCGGCATGAGGCTGGCGGGGCAGTCGTTCACGTTCACCGTGGCCGCAAATGGCACGGGGCCGTTCACTTATCAGTGGCTCAAGAATGGCGC
>JANNVM010001311.1:0-4679 GCA_031414455.1 Verrucomicrobiota bacterium | reverse complement strand
CTTTCGATTACACCAATTACCGACTGGCCGGCGGAGTCCCGAACACAAAGAAAGGCGGATGGTTTCCGCTGTGCGACGGGAGCCTCTGCTCCGCTGCCGACGCCCGGTGCGAGGAATCGGAGTTTCCTTATCTCCTCGATCCGATCAAAGCGTCCGATCCGCTGTTGCTCGCCTTTAACGAAGAAGGAAATGCGATCCCCGTGCCAAGCGCCGACAAGTGGGCAACCGAAGCCGGGCAATGGAATAAGGCGCGCGCGGAGGAATCAATCATACGATACAAACTCAACGATCATGACGCCCTCCCCGAGAGACGCCGCAAGTTTTGGAGCGACGTGAGTGGGGCCATCAAAGAATTCCTCGAAGCCAAGGCGAAATTCCATCCTCTGAAAAATCCGTTGCCCATCCGTAGCCAAATGGTGCATTAGCTTGCGGAACGATCCCGATTTGGGACGCCTTGCCTGAACCAGGCGATTCTGCGGTGCGCGGAGTGGGTGCAGGGAAGAAAGGAAGAACGTGGAATGACGAACATGCTGCTGCTCAGGGCGGAGCGGATTTCGAGTGATGAATTTCGAACTCGCTGAACTCCGGACTTCGCCCTTCTGCATTCGCCGTTCGCCTGGCCTGCCCGCGAATCTCTTCTACTCCACCGGCATCCCCGTCTGCATCCTCGTGCTCAAGAAGTGCAAGAAGCCCGACGACGTGCTGTTCATCAACGCCGCCGGGCACTTCGTGAAAGGCAAACGCCAGAACCAACTGACGGAGGATCACATCGCCAGGATCATCGACACCTACAAGCACCGCACGGAAGCGCCCCGCTACTCCCGCCGCTTGGAGATGGATGAACCGGAGCGAAGCGGAGATAGACTGCATGAAGTGCAGCCCGAAGGGCGAGCGAAGCGAGTCAAATCGAGAAGAACGACTTCAACCTGAACATCTCCCGCTACATCAGCACGGCGGTGGGGGAGGAGGAGATCAGCTTGAAGGACACGAATGCCGGGCTTGTGGAAATCGAGAGCGCGATCCGGGCGGCGACGGGGAAGCACAATGAATTTCTGAAGGATCTGGGGTTACCTCCGTTGCCATAGGCCCGTTCCGATACGTCGAGAACGCAGGAGCACGTCTGATGTAGCAGGCCACATGACCCGGCTGCGAAATTTTTTGAGAGCAGAGAGAGGTGGTGCTGACGGCTTGCGGGTGACAGCCGGCCTTGATGCTGCCAGCCGGCGAAGCGCCAACTGCTGAAACAGCTACTACTGTTCCCCGCCCTGATGGCAGTGTCCCGAGGGGTGAGCTTCAGTCTGCGAAGGGATTTTCAAGCCCGCCGGGCATCGAACCGTGGTCGCTGCGCTGGCCACCGGTGGTGTGGGAGGGGATGCAGGTGGAGGAGGCCGGGTCAGGAGAAGGTTTTGCCGTTCCCGCCCGTGAATTCCGTGAAATCTCACTGCCATAGTGCCGTAAGCAGGTTATCCTCCTCATCATGCCGCGCCTTTCCCTCCTCTTCCTTTCCCTGCTCGCCACGCTCGCCCGCGGCGAGGATGCGAAGCCTGATCCCGCGTTGCCGCCGGACGCACCGCCAGGGCATTCCATTCATGGGGAGAGCTTTAACGAAGGCCCGCGCCGCCGGTTGCCACTCACGGCTGGCTGCGGCGACGTCAGTTTTCCCGTGACGACGGCCGTTCCGGAGGCGCAGCAGTGGTTCAATCAGGGTGTGGCGCAATTGCACGGTTTTTGGTACTGGGAGGCGGAGAGATCTTTCCGCACCGTTCTCCAACTCGATCCCGCCTGCGCCATGGGTCACTGGGGCATGGCCATGGCGAATCTGGAAAACGAGGGCCGGGCCCGCAAGTTCCTCGAAAAAGCCGCCGGCCCCGCGCTGGAGAAACTGACACCCCGCGAAAAGGCATGGATCGAAAGCGCGCAGAAATTCTTCGCTGAAAAGAAGGACGACAACGCCCGCAAAGCCGCTGCCAGCGAACTGGTGAAAAGCCTTGAGCGCATCGCGATGGACAATCCCGACGACATGGAGGCCCGGGCGTTTGCCGTGAGTTTCGTGTGGCGGAATCAGTACCGCCAAAGCATTCCCAACCCCAGCCCGCTGGCGATTGATGCCCTTGCCAACCAAGTGCTGGCAAAAAACCCCAAACATCCCGCGCACCACTATCTGATCCACCTGTGGGATCACGAGCGGCCCGCGCAGGCGCTGCACGCCGCCTCGATGTGCGGACCTTCGGCACCGGGCGTGGCGCACATGTGGCACATGCCGGGGCACATCTATTCCGACCTCGAACGCTGGCACGATTCGGCATGGCAGCAGGAAGCGGCCGCGCGTGTGGACCATGCGCAGATGATGCGCAGCCACACTTACCCTGACCAGATCCACAACTTCGCCCACAACAGCGAATGGCTGGTGCGGAACTACAATCACCTCGGCGAAGTGCAGAAGGCGCTCACGGTTTCCAAAAACCTCATCGCCATGCCGCGCATCCCGCGGTCGAATGGCGTGAAGGAGAACCCGGATCAGAAATTTGAGGAAGGCGGAAGCTGCTGGCAGTATGGACGCAACCGGCTCACGGAAACCATCCTGCGCTGGGAACTGTGGGATATGGCCGTAAGTCTCGCCGACACGCCATATCTGGAGCCCGGCAAGGATTTCGAGGACCAGTGGAAACGCGAGCACCTTGTGGCGCTCGCTTATTACGGGAAAGGCGACGCCGGTGCCGGACGGGCGGCTCTCGCGAAACTGGAAGCGATGGAATCCGGTTTTCAAAAAGAGCGCGCCGAGGCCTCCTCCAAAGCGGAGATCGAAGCGCGGTCGAAAGGCAAGAACGCCGATGAAATCAACAAAGCGATGGCTGACGCCATGCTGCCGGTGACAAAGAAAATTGAGAAACTGCAGTCGCCCCTCACCGAACTGCGCCTGCGGGATCACCTCGCGGCGGGTCGTTTGGAGGAGGCGAAGAAACTCGCTACTCAGCTTAAAGACGTGAACGAACACCGCCTCGCGCTCATCCATCTCGCGCTGGGAGATCCCGATAAGGCCATCGAAACGGCCAAAGCCTTTGCCGACAAATCGAAGAAGCAACTGCAGCCGCAGGCGCTGCTGGCGCACATCCAGTGGACAGCCGGCAAAAAAGACGACGCGCTCGCGACCTTCAAAACCGTCCGCGAACTGGCCGCTTACGCCGATCCCGCGACGATGTCGCTGCAGCGACTCCAGCCGCTGGCCGAAGCCGCAGGTTGTCCGGGTGACTGGCGCATTCCCGCCACTCCCGCCACCGACCTCGGCGAACGCCCGGCGCTCGACTCCCTGGGGCCGCTGGAATTCTCCGCATGGCACGCGCCTCAAGTTTCCGGCCTCACCAAAGATGGCCAGCCTGTCAGCAATGAAAGTCTGCACGGCAAACCTTATGTGCTCATCCTTTTCCTCGGCAATGCGTGCAAGCACTGCAATCTCCAGGTGAAGGCCTTCAGCGACAGCGCTGCGGCCTTCGTGCAGGCGGGCGTGCCCGTCTTCGCCGTCAGCACCGATCCTCCCGGCGGCGTGGCCTCCACTCCTTCCCCGCCTCCCTTCCCGGTTTTCAGTGGCGTGGATATGACGGCCTTCAAGGCGCTCGATGCATGGGACGACTTTGAGGACAAGCCACTCCACGCCACCTGTTATGTGGATGCCGCGGGAATGATGCGCTGGCAGCACACCGGCTACGAGCCGTTCATGCTCCCGGAGTTTCTTCTCGATGAAATCAAGCGGCTGGAGAAACTCGGCTCCCCGGTGCCGCAGTCTGTGGCCGCCAAACCGGCGATCACGCCCGGCGGATCGTAATCCGATGCCGGCCGCGTACCGTCAGCGGAACATTCCGGCGACGCTCGCCGTTAGGAGAGTCGCGACCGTGCCGCCGAGCAGGGCGCGCAGCCCCAGTGCCGCGAGCGTGGCCCGCTGCGTGGGAGCAAGGCCGCCGATGCCGCCAAGTTGAATTCCGATGCTGCCGAGATTGGCGAAGCCGCAGAGGGCGAACGTCATCAGAAAGGTGCTGCGCTCACTGATCTGGCCGGCGGCTTTCATGGTGCTGAGGACGTCGTAGGCGACGAATTCATTCAGCGCGAGTTTCGTGCCAAGCAGTTGTCCGGCGCGCAGCATGTCGGCGGAATCGATGCCGATCAGCCATGCCAGCGGGGCCATCACCGCGCCGAAGATGGATTGCAGCGAGAGCCTTTCAAAAATGCCGCCGCTGACATCGCGCACCCAGTCATTGAGCGCCGCGCCGCCGCCCACGGGGAGGTGCGCCCCGACCCATCCAAGCAGGCCATTCACCAGCGCGGCCATGGCGACAAACGCGATGAGCATGGCTCCAACGTTCAGCGCCAGCGTTAGCCCCTGGGTGGTGCCGCTGGCGAGAGAGTCGAAAAAATTCGCCCCCACTTCATCGCGAGGCACAGTTAGGTTTTCATCAATGGCATCGCGCTCCGGCACGAGCAGCTTGGCCGCAACGATCGCCGCGGGCGCGCTCATCAGCGAGGCGCAGAGAAGGTATTGTGCAAACTCCAGTTGTTTCGCTTTGTCCGCACCGCCCAGCATTCCGATATAAGCCGCCATAACGCCACCCGCGATGGTGGCCATGCCCCCGATCATCATGGTAGCGACCTCCGATCGGGTCATGCGCGGGATGTAAGGTTTCACCAGC
>JANNVM010001310.1:0-2607 GCA_031414455.1 Verrucomicrobiota bacterium | reverse complement strand
GTAGCCGGGAGGCGCGCCCTTGAGCGTGGAGACGGTGTGGGCCTCCTGGAACTCTGACATGTTGATGGCGATGAGGCTGTTCTCGTCGCCGAAGAGGGTCTCGGCCAGGGAGAGTGCGGTCTCGGTTTTGCCGGTGCCGCTGGGGCCGGCGAGCATGAAGACGCCGATGGGGCGGTTTTCGTTATCGAGCCGGGCGCGGTTCGTCTGAATGCGGCGGGCGATGGTGTCGAGCGCATGACGCTGGCCGATGACGCGCCGCTCCAGGATGTCGCCGAGTCCGAGGACCGTGCGGATTTCGTCCTGCATCATTTTGCCGACGGGCACACCGGTCCAGTCAGCGACGACCGCCGCTACGGCCTGGGCGTCCACCGTCGGGAAGATAAGCGGCGACTCGCCCTGAAGCTGGCCGAGCACCGACTCGACGCCTCGCAGCACGGTGATGAGCGATTCCGTGTCCACCGGCTCTGCGGGCGGTTCTTTGCCTTCTTCGAGCGGCTTGCTGGCTTCCACGAGTTGCTTGCGCAGGCCGAGCACTTTGAGCACGAGTTCTTTTTCCTTCGTCCAGTTCTCCGCGAGTTGCGCCTCCTCGGCAGTGAGCGAGGCAATGGCACCCTCCACGTCTTTGATCCTGGCCGCATGATCGCCGCCGGCGGCGGATTCGCGTTTCAGGATTTCGAGTTCGATGCCGGTCGTCTCCAACTGCCGGCGCACGTCCTCGACGCGGGCCGGCGTCGCATGCTGGCTGATGGCGACGCGCGCCGCGGCGGTATCAATGAGGCTGACGGCTTTGTCAGGCAATTGGCGCGACGGAATATAGCGGCTGCTCAGTTTCACCGCGGCCTCCAGTGCTTCATCGAGAATACTGACGGCATGGTGCTTCTCCAGATTCTCCGCCAGGCCGCGGACCATGGTGACGGCTTTCGCGACATCCGGCTCATCAATCTTGATGACCTGGAAGCGGCGGGTGAGCGCGGGGTCTTTTTCGAAGTACTTTTTGTACTCCGCCCACGTCGTGGCCGCGATGGTGCGAAGTGTGCCGCGGGCGAGGGCTGGCTTGAGCAGATTGGCGGCATCGTTCTGTCCGGCTGCGCCTCCGGCGCCGATGAGCTGGTGGGCTTCATCAATGAAGAGAATGATCGGCGTTTGGGAGGCCTGAACTTCATCGATGACCTGGCGCAGCCGGTTTTCGAACTCGCCCTTCATACTGGCGCCGGCCTGGAGCAGACCGAGATCCAGCACGTGCAGCGCGACGTTCTTCAGTGCGGGCGGCACATTGCCTGACACAATCTGGAGCGCGAAGCCTTCGACGACGGCGGTCTTGCCGACGCCGGCTTCACCTGTCAGGATCGGATTGTTTTGCCGGCGCCGCATGAGCACGTCCACGATTTGACGAATCTCTTCATCGCGGCCGTAGATCGGGTCCATCTTGCCTTCGCGGGCCTTGGCCGTGAGATCGGTGGCATACTGTGCAAGGGCCGACGGCTTGCCGCCCTGCGGACCGACGGCACCGCTCGTTTCGCCCGGGGCCACGCCGCCGCCGGCGGAGTCCGTCATGCCGTCCTCCGGCGAACCGCCGACGATGCCGAGGAATTCGTCAGTCAGTTTATCCGTGGAGACTTTGCGAAACTCATCGCACAGGCCGCAGAGGAATGTCTGGAGACTCGGCGTCTTCATCATTCCGAGCAGGGCATGACCGGTGCGGACGCGGGTCTGCTTGAACATGAGTGAGGCATAGACCCAGCCCTGCTCCATCGTTTCGCGCAGCGTTTGCGAAAACCCGCTGATGGAGACAGCGCCGCGCGGCAGGCGATCGAGAGCCGCGGTCAGTTGGGTGCTGAGTTTGGATGGATTGATGTCAAAATGGCGGATGATGCGGTGGAGGTCACTGTCCTGCTCATTGAATATCTGATGGAGGAAGTGGTGCAGTTCGACCTGCGGGTTGCCGCGCAGTTTGCAAAACGTGGTGGCGCCCTCAATGGCCCGGTAGGCGAGTTCATTGAGACGGCCGAAGAGATCGCGGGGTGAGATTTCAGACATATTGAGTGGTGGTTGAAATTAAGTATTGTCGGCCTCGGTCAGCCCGCCGCCGCGGATGTGGAACTGATCCGCGTCCTTTACCGGCGGGCCGCTGACAAGCCACGTTGTATAGCCAAGCCGCCCGGCGCTGCCAAGTTTTGTTTTCGGCACGTCCTCTTTGCGCAACACGATGGCGGCTTCCCAGTAGAGTTCAGAGCGGGTGTAGAATTTCATCCATGCGTGGAGGCGTGCGTGGCAGAGGCCGCCGGGGAGGAAGAGTTCGAACTGCGCGGCCGTCATGGGACCAAGACGGAGCGAACACTTCATGCGCCGGTCCCAGAGTTTAGAGCCGACGACACAGGTAGTGCCCAGCAAACCGGTGTCGCGCGATTCACCGAGGCGGCACTGCTGGGCGTGCGGAATGTCTATCCACTGGCCGGCGAAACTGAAGACCTCGACATCGGTGCTGAAATACTCGGAAAGCAGACCGCGGAGTCCGGCGGCATGGCGCGTCTGGCAGGCCAAATGACCGGCGAACGGCAGCCGGTGCAGACCGGGTACGGCGTCGAGATTCTCCATTTCCGGCAGCCC
>JANNVM010001309.1:0-1776 GCA_031414455.1 Verrucomicrobiota bacterium | reverse complement strand
GCCGCTTCCCATGCGGTGGTCACGGTTTTCCGCTGCACTTCATCACGCTGCTCCGGTGAAATGCGGAGGACGGCAAGCAACGCCGCATCTGACTTTGCCTTGCCAGGGGCATCGGCTGTCCCTGCATCCGCCAGCATCTTCCTCTCCCACTCCGGCCGGCGGCCTGCTCCGGTCTCGCGCTCCGAGCTCAGCACAATTCGTTTTTCCGCCAAAGACTTTTCCACTTCCGCGAGTTTCCGCGCGGCGTCAGGAGGCGGCACCCGCAACACGGGCGGCGTCTGCGCATCCCCGCCTCCGCCGTCCACCGGCGTCTGATTAAAGAAGGCCGTCAGGCTGTAGTAGTCGCGATTCGTTAGCGGGTCGAACTTGTGGTCGTGGCAGCGGCAGCAGTTCAGAGTGAGCGCCAGCCAGACCGTGCCGGTGGTTTCCGCCATATCGAAAACATAGTCCACGCGGTTCTCTTCCGGGATGCGGCCGCCTTCGCCGTTGATGGGATGATTCCTCAGAAAGGCCGTGGCCAGTTTCTGCTCGTCAGTGGCATTCGGGAGCAGATCGCCCGCGAGTTGCCAAACGGTGAACTCATCCCATGGGATGTTGCGATTGAACGCCTGCACCACCCAGTCGCGCCATGGCCACATGGTCCGCGTATTGTCACCCTGGTAACCATTGGTATCCGCGTAGCGGGCGGCTTCCATCCAGTCCCATGCCATGCGTTCGCCGTAGGCTTTGGAAGCCAGCAAACGATCCACCTGCTTGTCCCATGCCTGCGGCGAAGTATCCGCCAGCCACGCGTTCATCTCATCAGGGGTGGGCGGCAGACCCGTGAGCGTGAGACTCGCCCGGCGCAGGAGCGTGCGCTCATCTGCTTCCGGAGAAAAATCCAGGCCCTGGCCTGCGAGTCGCGCCGCCACAAATGCATCCACCGGATTCCCGTCCTTCGGCACCGCAGGACGCTCCAGCGGCGTAAAGGCCCAGTGTTTCCCCCACGGGGCACCTTCTAAAATCCAGCGCTGCAGTGTCTCCTTCTGCGCGGCCGTCAAATCCTTGTGCGCCTCCGGCGGCGGCATCAACTCCTCCGGATCGGTGGAGAAAATGCGATTCACCAGCAGACTCTCCGCGGGCTTCCCGGGCACGATCGCCGATCCCTTCTTCCCCGGAGCCTTCGCCGCCGACTCTACATCCAGCCGCAGATCCGCCTTCCGTTTCTTTTCATCCGGCCCGTGGCAAGAGAAACACCGGTCGGACAGCACCGGCAGCACCTCGCGGCTGAAATTCACCGGCTCCGCAAGCACTTTGGCGGCGGCGGCAATAAACAAGCCCCCGGCAACGAGGGCCGCTGGCATTGGCAGGGCAAGGCTGGGCATGGGGAAGGTAACGTTGGTAAGAAGTGGAAATTCCCGGGAAAATTGCCGACAGGCCAGACGGTGACAAGGCAGCGGAAATGCGTGGATGAAAAAACGGGATTGGAAAGAAAGTGGTGCGGCTTTTCCCTCCGGGTAAGGAGCCCCGCAATAATAAATGGCCTAATAGATGCGCCGGGATTGCCCTTGTCGGCAAGGCGCGAGCGAGGCGGCTATCAGGGAGATAACCAACGAGCTGGCAACGCAGCCGACAGGGGCAAGACCAAGCAGATATGCGACAGTTATTATTGCGCGGCTCCTAAGCCGCATCGGCGGGGCTCACCCGCGGCGTGAGTTCGCCAGGCGCCGGTTAGCTCTACTTTGTCATTTCAACGCTGACACCCTAAAGGGTGGACACCGTGCGCCGGCGGCTCCG
>JANNVM010001308.1:0-13087 GCA_031414455.1 Verrucomicrobiota bacterium | reverse complement strand
CAACGACAAAGCCTTCTATCAAAGCGACGGCACCGTCCAGGGCGGTGACAGCGGCGGACCGCTCTTCGATCTTGAGGGCCATGTCATCGGTATTCATTCCAATATCAGCATGAATGTTTCCGAAAATCGCCATGTGCCCATCGGAGTATTTCATGATGAGTGGGAGCGTTTGAAGAAGGGTGAGGTTTGGGGCGATTCCAAGCGACTTCTCAGTGATCCAAATGACCTGACTCCGAAAAAGGAATTTATGCCGAAGCGCCAGAAGAAGCAACCGGCGGAACCCGCAGTGCCTGACGAGAAGGACAAGCCCGCCGAGGCTCCGAAAGGCGGTGCATGGCTTGGCGTGGCGCTCGAGAATGGCGACGACGGAGTGACCGTCGGAAACGTGGCGGAAGGTTCCCCCGCGGATAAAGCCGGGCTTAAGAGCGGTGACGTTATCACCAAACTCAGCGGAAAAGGCGTCGGCAGCACGGGCGACATCATCAGCCGCGTCCGCGACAGCGCCCCTGGCGACAAACTCAAGCTCACCGTCGAACGCGATGGCAAGGAGAAGGACATTGACGTCACTCTTGCCGCCAAAGAGTAATTTACCTCAACCGACTAACTGTACACTATTTCTGCCATGAAACCGCGCTATCTCATCCCCGCACTCGCCGCGTCCATCGCCGCCGCCGGTGCGTTTTTTACTCTTCACGCCCAGGACGAATCGCCGGCTCCGGGCCAGCAGAGGCAATACCGCTTTGAATTCGGCAACGACGGCTCCGGCCCCCGATTCTTTAAGAACGGCAAGGAAGTGAAGCCGGGTGCCGGCGGGCGAATCAATCCGGCGGACGGAATGCAGAAGGAAATGCAGAAGCAGATGGAGGATCTGCTGCGTGAGCATCTGGGAGAGGGATCCGGGCCGCAGGGGGCCAATCCTTTTGAAGATCTCTTTAAGCAAATGCGCGAGCGCAACGGTCAGCAGAACAACGGTGGCGGGCAGAACCTTCAGGACATGTTCCGCAAGCTTCAGGAGCAGCAGAGCGGGCAGCGCCCCGGTGCCGACGGGGTGTCGCGCTACAGCAAGCACCACCGCTCCGTACTCGCCGAGTGGCGTCCGCTCGTGAAGACCGCTCGCGAGTCCACGGTGCGCATCATGAGGGACAACAGGCAGATTGCCTTCGGCACCATCGTCAGCGCGGACGGCTACGCCCTGACAAAAGCCAGCGAGGTCAGCAAGGACGGCATCGAGTGCGAATTCCACGATGGCCGCATCGTTTCCGCCAAGGTCATTGATAAGCTGGAGTCCTACGACCTCGCGCTCATCAAGCTGGAGGCCACCGGTCTCACGCCCGCCAACTTTGCGGAGCACGATGCCGCCATCGGCCTGCTCGTGGCCGCCGTGGGTGTGGACGAGGATCCGCTCGCCACCGGCATCATCAGCATCGCCGCCCGCAGCCTCTCCGACAAAGGAAAAGGCGCGCTGGGTATTCGGTTCGCCACCGACAAAGACGAATCACAAAAAGGAGTCATTGTCGGCGAGGTCCTGCCGGCCTGCCCCGCGGAGCTGGCAGGGCTTAAGGAGGGCGACCTCATCCTCACCATCAATGGCACGGAGGTGGACTTCCCCTTCCAGTTGCAAAAGGTCGTTTCCGGCATGAAGCCAGGGGACAGCGTCAAGGTGCGTTATTCGCGCGGAGACAAGGAGGCCGATGTCGAATTCACCCTGACAAGCCGCGAGGAACTGACAAAGATCCAGAAAGTGGCGCAGGAGGAATTCCGGAAGAAAAACAACCTTCCTGAAATGCCTGATGAGCGGGCCATGGACCCGACTGCGCGCATGGGTTCCAGCCTCAGCGGCAACGCGACCGGTTATCCGAACGCCGTGCAAAGTGACCTCACGATAGACAGTCAGGACTGCGGGGGCCCCGTGGTGGATGTGGACGGCCATGTCGTCGCCATCGTCATCGCCCGCTCCGAGCGCGTCAGCACTTATATGATCCCGGGTAAAGTGATCCTGAGTCTGCTGTCCAATCTCAAGGAAGGCAAATTCACCCTCTCCAAAGATGTGGACACGCTGCAGGGCGAACTGCGCGACTATGAAACCGCCATCCGCAAGGCGCAGGAGGCCATGAAAGCCGCTGAAGCGCGCCACGCCGAAGCTGAGGAGCAACTCAAGAAACTCAAAAAGTAAACTCCGGTCCCCTTTGATGCCGGCGACTGCCTCGCGGTGGTCGCCGGCATTTTTTGTGTTGGTGTCACGGCGAATCAGCGTTCTGCCGCCGGTTTCGCGTCTGCGTTGGCCTTCAGCCGTGCCGACTGAACTTCCGGCGCGGTATCCAGCGGGAGCGCCGCCAGTCTTCGCTGCACCGCCAGGGCTTCCGCCACTTTGCCGTCCTTCTCCAGGGCCGCCGCTTTCTCCAGCCAAACCGTTGCCGGGAGGATCCATGCCCGCGTGGCCGCACTCTCCCGCGCCTGACGAATTTCCGCCTCGTTAAGCGCAGTGCCGGTCGTCCCGGAAGCCATCAGATTGAAAGTGTCCTGGCGATGCACGAGAGAGAACGCGTGTCCCAGTTCATGCGAAGTCACCCGCGGCAGCGGCTCATCAATTCCACCCTCCACCTTGCGCAGGCTGGCGGTGTCTTTGACGAAGATCGCTTCCGGCTTTGAGAAATAGACGCCGTTCACATCGAAGGCCTTGATGTAATAGACATTGAACACCTCCGCGCTCCGGCTGGCCGAAGGCATATGCTCCAGCATGGCATCAAGTCCGGCGGGTGCCCGCTTCGTGGGATCTGGCTCCTCTTTCACTTTGGCAGGCTCAGCAGGTTCACAGTGAAGCGACTCCACAAAAAACTGAATCCCCGCCGGAGCCCATACCCGGTTTGCTTTCTGAAAAATGCGGTCCACGTCGTCGCCCGTCAGAGTGGTATGAAGCGCCGGCGTGTCCTTTGAACTCAGCAGGTGGACCCGCACCGGCACGAGCAGGAATTCCTGAAAGCCAAACGCCGGAGCATCCGCCGCCCGCGACAGAATTCCGGTCAACAGCGCCAGAAACGGCAGCAGGCAGAGATGAATGTTCATCGTCTATATTCACCACGCGGCACCCGTCTGCCAAGCTGCAATCGGCACCGTATCACGGAGCCCGCTTCTGCCCATTCCGGTCGGGCAGTGGAAGTCCCTAAACCTTTTGTATGTGTAAAATTACACATAAAGATATGGACACGCCGGATTGCTGTGTATTTTTACACACTGCGTCATGAGCGTTCGCCCAAAATCCACCCCCGACAGCCTCACTCGGCGCGAGCGCCAGATTATGGACATTGTCTATGCCGCGGGGCAGGCGACGGCAAAGGAGATCGAAGACCGTATGCCCGATGCACCCACGCACGCCACGGTGCGCACCCTCCTGCGGGTGCTGCTGAACAAGGGGCATCTCAAACACCGGCAGGAGGGCCGGGCTTTTGTCTATGAACCGAAGAAGCCCGCAGACAATGCCGCGCGCAGTGCCTTGCGGCGGATGCTGGACGTGTTCTTCGCCGGTTCTGTGGAGCGCGCCGTCTCCGGCCTGCTCGACATGAGCGGTAAGCCTCCTTCACCGGATGAACTGGACCGCATGGAGCAACTTATCCGCGCGGCCCGCAGCAAACAACCGAAGCCATGAACCTCACCGCATTCCTCAGCGAACTCCCAGCCGTTGCGCTCCACGGGGCTCTGTTCACCGGAGTAACCTTCACCGTTTGGTTGTGCTTCCGAAAGCAGTCGGCGGCGCGCGCGTCAGTCTGCGGGCGGCTCATCATCGCCGCGGCGCTGATTCTTTTCACCGCCGGAACTTTCACCGTATGGCAGCGGCATCAGGTTCCCGCAGAAGCCAGTCTCCCTCAGTCCACTCCCCTGACGGAAGCACCCCTGCCCTCTGCGTCGTCCGCCGGCGAAGACCCGGGCATTCTCATTTCACCCTCCAATGATAACGCTGCAATTCCTGCCGCTGTGGAATCGCCGGTGCCTGCCCGCTACGCCACGCCGCTCTGGACAGTGCGCCCGCAAAACGCGACATCCCTAACGCTCATCTGGGCCGCCGGAGCCGCCATCGTCGGATTGCACTGGGCACTGGCGCTTTTTATCCGGCACCGCATGGCCTGCGGCGCTGCGGATGTATCGGATGGGAACTGGCGTGACCAGATCCCGGCGTTCTCCCGGCGCATCAGGCTCCTCCGCAGCCAGGGATATGCGATCCCCTGTGCATGGGGGCTCTTCCGTCCGGTTATTCTTCTGCCCTGCGATGCCAATGATTGGCCGGAACCACAACGCCGCATGGTTCTCGCGCACGAATGCGCCCACCTGCGCCGCCGCGATCCACTTTGGCAGGCGGCCGGCCAGTTGCTGCTCGCGCTGCAATGGTTCAATCCCCTTGCATGGCTTCTCATCCGCCGCTGCCGCATGGCCGACGAACGTGCCGCCGACGATGCCGTCCTGGAAGTTGCCGGTGACGCCCCCGCCTACGCCGAACTCCTCGTAAACTGCGCCCGGCAATGGTCGCCGCATCGCGGCATCGCCGCCGTAACTTCCGCAATGGCCAGTCCCTCCACCGTTTGCCGCCGCGTCGAATGCGTGCTCGATCCCGCCGCTGATCGCCGCCCGGCCGGGGTGTTCTGGCCCGCACTGTGGAGTCTGCTTTGCGTGTCGCTCGCTGCCGGGGTCGTTCTGCTCACGCCGCAGATGACGGTTGCGCAGGAGCCCGATGACCAGCTTTCCGCCCAGGCGTGGCCTGCTGACAGGGAACCGCAGACTCTCGAAGAACTCCACGCGGCACTCGACACGGTAATTTTGCCGGAGTCGAACCATGAAGCTGTTCCGCTAACTGATATTGTCAGCAGCCTTTACGAACGGACGAAGATCCCGTTCATCGTGCGGGCTGACGGCGCTGCCAGGCTCACGGTAAAGTTGCGTGACACTACCCCGCGCAGGGTCATTGAAGCCATCTGCACGGCGGGTGGTTTCGAATACGAGATTCAGCAAAGGCCGGGCGTCATTGTAAGGGCTGCCGGAGATGCCTCGCGCATGATCACGCGAACCTACAGAATTGATGAATCGCTGACTGACATTCTCCCGAAGCAATCCGGCAGTGCGGCAACCATGTTGCGCGAAGCCGGCATCGAAACATCAGAGGGGTCACTGGCGTCCTTTGATCCTTCGTCACGCCGATTGATAGCGAAGAACACCCCGGAGCAACACCGGAGCATCTACGTTCTCAGCAGGACAGGCAAAGCCGACGGACCGTTCCCGTGGCATCCGGTCAGGATCGGAGAGAGGGATTATCTGCCATCCGGAGAAATTCAAATTTTCTATAGTTGCACACAATTCCCTGACGGAGGGCCGGTCATAGGCGCGGACGGCTCGCTGACCATCGGAAGCAGACGCTTCGCCATGACGCTGCGGAGGAATGATACGACTTTCTCCATCAACAACCAGCGCCTGTCGCTGACACATCCTGTCATTGAGCATGAGAAAGTGCTCTACATCGCAAAGGACGATTTCACCTCAATCATCGAACCAAAGCTGCGGCTGTTTGCCGTTCAGGCACCGCCCATCTCTCCGCCATCGGCCGAACCGCCACCTGATCCCGCGGCTGCGAAGCCCGAACCCGCCGCACCTCCCGTATCCGAGCCGCCCGCTGACTCTACAGAGGAACCGGCCCCGGAGAATCCGCCGCAGGAGAACAGTCGTTCCTCATTCGAATGGAATCCCGTGAAGATTGGTGAACGCGAGTACGTCACGGCGGATGCCGTCGCACGCTTTTACGGGTTCCCCAGAGTGACGAGGGACGACGACGGAACGCTCTGGCTGCGCAGCAGTAAACTGGTGGTTCGCTGGCGCAAGGACAGCACGGAAATGCTCGTCAACAACGTCCGCTTCCATTTCAAACATCCCGTGATCGAGCACGAGGGTGGTCTCCGGCTCTCCCGGTACGATCTGTTATTGCATTTCCATCCGATCATAAAACCTTCACACATCGGAAACCTTCCGCCGGTGAGCACGGTCGTCATTGATGCCGGGCACGGCGGGGAGGACACCGGGGCCGTCGGCAAACACGGCAGAGAGTCGGACCACACACTCGATACGGCTCAGCGCCTCAAGACGAAGCTGGAGGCATTCGGCTTCAAAGTCGTGATGACGCGCAGCGATGACCGCTTCGTCAGCCGGCCCGACCGCATCGCCATCGCCAACGCGGAGGAGAATGCGATCCTGATTTCCCTGCACTTCAATTCCTTCACGCAGGACAAGGACGGCATTGAGACCTTTTTTCCGGGAGCGATGGAAGGTGAGGCCGCCCCGGAGAACGATACGAGGATTTCCGCCAGTGTCGCGCTGGCTGTCGCGGTCCATGCCAACACACTCTACAAGCTCCGCTCCCGCGACGGGGGAGCGATGAGCAAGGCGCTGGATCTGGTCACCAGGACCCGCCACCCGGCGATCCTGATCGAAGGCGGCTACCTTTCCAACGACGCGGAAGGCGCGCGCATCGCCACGGCGGAGTATCGCCAGCAACTCGCCGACGCCGTGGCCGGTGGCGCGGTAAATTTCCGAAAGGCGCTTCTGGTGTCTGGCAAGGGTTCCGGGGGCAAGGTCCCGCGCCGCTGAGGCCCGTCGCTCCCCGCTCCCTTTCCTTGACCGGGTAACAGTGTCCCGAGGCGCTCGCGTTACGCTGGCCGGGCTGGGGCATTTCCTCTCCATCAATTTCCCAAGGGAGCGCTCCCGGCAGGATTCGAACCTGCGACCGACGGTTTAGAAAACCGTTGCTCTATCCACTGAGCTACGGGAACCGGAATGCGGAGTCTATCGCCTGGAGATCTCACGGTGCAAGCGCCGGTGGGGCGGTATTCCGGCCGGGGGGCCGGGGGTTCGGCCGTCAAAAACAGCTTGTCGGGCAGGGGCGGGGCCGGATACAGTCGGACTCGTAATGAAATCCACCCCCGCTCTTCTGCTGACTGCTGCCCTGTTGTGCGGCAGCGCCCTGGCTCAAAACCTTCCGCCGCCTGACGATTTCCCAAATGTCCCGCCGGGGTTTCCTCTCGTCATCCAGCCTGATGGCACGGCGTCCGCCAGCGGGCGGATCAATACGGTTGAGGATCTCGACGTGTTTTCACTCCCGGCAGGCGGCAATGCCACCCTGACGGTTTACACCACCGGGACTACGGACACTAGGGGCGTGCTGCGCCGGCAATCGTCCACGGGATGGACGACTCTTGTGACCGAAGAGGGCGGGACGGGGAATTTCCGCATCTCCCGCAATGTGGAGCCAGGGCTCTACAGCATTCAGGTTAGTGGAAAATTGAATGAAGTCCCGGGGACGCTGGCCGGTGCTTATGGATTGCGGGTGGAAATCACGCCGGCGGTGCCGCCGCTGCCTGGTGACGTTGCAGTGCCGGAAGTGGCGCGCGGCGGCAGCGTGAATTTTGGTGCCGTGGCGCTCAATACGGTGCTCACGAAGACGCTGACGCTGCGGAATGCCGGTCAGGGTAATCTGCAAATCACCGGCGTCACGCTCGCCGGCATCTCCGCCGGAGGGGGCGTGAATGATCCGGCAACGGGCCTGCCGTTTCTGATAGAGAACGGCGGTGCGCGCACGCTCGTGCCGGGGGCTTCGGCGGCGGTGAGTGTCAGATTCAAGCCGCTCACGGCGGGGAGTTTCACCGCAGCGATCAACATCATCTCCAATGATCCGGACGAAAATCCCTACAGCTTCACGGTGACGGGTTCCGGAGTGGCTGATCGGCCGCCGGCCGGCGGGGAGATTATCGTCAGTCAGGGTGACCGGGACGTGCCGAACGGCGGCACGGTGGATTTCGGCGCGGTGATGACGCCCTCCAACGCGCCGGTGGTGCGTGAACTGGTCATCAGCAACTCCGGAGACGCCGACCTCCGCCTCGGCAGTGTCGTTATTTCCCTGCTGCCTACGGCTTCTCCGCTGCCCTCGGCACCCGCCGGGTTCTTCCGGATCCTGACTCCTCCCGCAGCCATCGTCGCGCCAGGGCGCACGACCGTCGTCCGCATCGGCGCAGGTGGAGGGGATTTTACGCTGCCGGCCCTCGTTTATGCCATGCAGGCGACCATCGAGAACTCCGACAGCGATGAAAACCCCTATCGTCTTCTGCTCCGGGCCGATGTGAATTCCACGCCGCCGCCGGCTGCCGGCGAAATTGATGTGTTCGCCGGGGAGACGGCGCTCACGGACGACGGCATCCTCGATTTTGGCACGACGCGGACCGGGGTTCCGGTGTCGAAGACACTCACGATCAAAAACTCCGGCGAAGGTGAACTCCGGCTCAACAGCATCGTTGTGGAATGGGCCGGCCCCATTATTGCGATCTTCCCGCCGCCGCCGCTGCCGTTCCGTGTGGAGAGTGCCTGGCCCCGCGTCGTTGCGCCGGGTGCGTCCACGACCTGCCGCGTCATCTTCCCTGCGACGGCTTCGGGTGCGGCGGAGGCCATCCTGCGCATCAATAACACTGACGAAGATGAGAACCCGTTTTCGCTCACTCTGAAGGCAAACGCCGAGGGTGATCCTGTTCCCCCGGGGGCCCCGGAAATCGCCGTCGGATTCGCCGGCGCTGATTTGCCTAACGGCGGCACGGTGGACTTTGGCCGTACGCCGCTGACCGTACCGGTGAGAAGGACCATCGCCATTTCCAACCGGGGCACTTCCCCGCTCATGGTGCGTGCCGCGTTCCAGCCGGTGACCCGGTCCTTGAATATTCTGCTGCCGTTCCGTTTTGCCGGGGAGCCGTTCTCGATAGTGGCTCCGGGGGCGACGAGGGAACTCGCCATCGTCTTTCAGCCGGTCACCGCCGGGGCGTTCATGGCGGCCCTCGTCATCAGCAACAATGACAGCGATGAAAATCCCTATCGCCTCAGGCTGACCGGGCAGGGCGGCACAGATCCGGCAGAGGTGCCTGACATTGGACTCAGTCTCGCGGGCGCTGAACTCGCCATGGGCGGGCTGGTGGACTTCGGCACCGCTGCGCCAGGCAGTTCGGTGACGAAGGAAATCAACATCACGAACACTGGAAGGGGCGATCTGCGGCTGGGCCGCATTTCGTTTGCAAGTAATGCCCCGGTGCCCGGGGACGGAGCCAACGGTGTGTTCATTCTCCCGCCGGTCGGTGCCCTGTCGTTCCGCGCGCTGCCTCCGCCGAACAATATCGTGCCCGCGGGTGGATTCGCCATTCTCCGCGTCGTCTATATGGCACCTCTCTCCGGCAGCCACGAGGCCGTCATGAGCATCGAATCGAATGACCCTGACGAAAATCCGTGGAAACTCGTCCTTAAAGGTGCGAGCAGCGGCGTGCCTCCGGTCGCCCCGGAAATCGCCATCAGCAGCGGTGATGCGGGATTGCCCATCGGAGGGATGCTCGATTTCGGGACTGTGAAGATCGGCACACCGGTGCGCCGTGAGATCACCATCGCCAACAGCGGCGGCGGCGAACTCCGCATCGCCGGATTCAGCATTCTTCCCGCGGAAATGCTGGCCAACGACGGAGCGGTCTTCCTTCCGCCGCCTGCGCTGGTGCGCGTCGTTAGCGGCGCCGGGATCATTCCGGCGGGCGGACACAGCGTTTTTGTGCTCGAAATGATAGGCTTTTCACCCGGCGGTGCCAGACTCGGCGCGCGCATCACCAACAACGACCCGGATGAGAATCCCTACACATTCGGCATTTCGGGTGTGATTGAGAATCCGGAGCCCGGTGATCCGGACGGCAACGGCCGCTGACAATATGGCGGCCGCTTTCACCCGTCGCGGGGTATTCCTTGCCAGCACCGTTCTCGTCGCGGGAACGGCACTGTTCTTCGCCCTGCGGAAACCACCTCCTGCGCCGGACGCGAAACCGTCTCCAACGGCCCCGCCCGCGGCAAAGAGTGGGCCGCCCGCGGGATTTACTCCCCCGGTCCGGCTCGCTGACGCCGCGGGAATGAACACCGCCGATATTGCCATCGCTCTCGCCGACTGGCCTGAGCGCACCCACGCCGACCTGCCAAAGTGGGCCGCGCTCCTCGCCGCCCGCGGCCCGGAGGCGATCAACGACATCAGCAGCGCGCTCGCCACGGCAGGTTCAAATACTGCGCGCGGCGTCCTTTCCGATGCCCTTGCCCGCATTGGCACCGATGACGCCATCCAGAGCCTCTGCACAGAGGCGGTGAAAGGCCCCGATAGTGCGGCCCGGCAGGCCATCGCGTCCTCGTTCCGCGCGCTGAGCCGTCCCCAGGCCGTCCCCATGCTGGCGACGCTGTTTTCCGAGGAGGATTCCGCGCCGCTCATCACCGAGGCCAGCGACGCCATCCGCCGCCTTGCCGACCGCGCCGGCGTGGAGGCGCTCGCCGATCTCTCCCAGGAGAACGGCCAACTGGCGTCCCAGCGCGATGCCATCTTCCGGGTGCTGGCTACCCTGGAAAATCCTGACGCCCTCCCTGCGCTGGAAGTTCTCGCCGCTGACGGCACCGACACGGTCCGCGCGGATGCCGCGCGCGAGGGCATCGCCTACCTCCGGGCGGCGGCGGCGGCGCGGGAGAAAGGCCGTTAGGCCGCCGGTTACTTCGCGCCGGATTTCTTCACGCGAATGTTGCGGTAGCGCACGAACTGCTTCGTGAAATCACCGCCTCCGTGAACCTGAAGGGCAATGCCTCCAGTGTCCGGGTGGCGCACCGTTTTCTCCTGCCATTCCATAATCTTCACTCCGTTGATCCATGTGGTGATGTGCGGCGGATTGCCTTCGATGCGTGCGCGGAGTTCGTTCCACTGGCCGGCCCGCCAGAAATAGGGCCACGCGGCGGGGAGTACCGGCAGCGCCGTCGGAGGCTCTCCGGTCTTTTTGTCTTCAATTTCGGTGACTTTATGAGTGAAGTTGTAGTTTCGTACATGGGGGTTGCCGCCGAGCCCCTCGCCGTAGATGCCCATCAGATTGCCGCCGGAGTGGTAGTCTATCATCGCCTGCCACGCTTTACCGTCCTCCGTGCTGCGGAGAAAGAGCCCGCTGTCAGGGCCGAAATCGTTGTTCATCTCCAGGACCACTTCAAAGTCGCCGTAGGCCTCGTCGGTGATCACCAGCCCGCCGTTGCCCGGCACATCCTGGCTTCCGGTGATGGCTCCGTTCTCCACCACCCAGCGCCCGCCGCTCTCGTGTTTGCTGGTCCCGGAATGGCCGGACCTGGCACTAACATGCCAGCCCTTGAGCGACTGCCCGTCGTAGATGGAGACGAATCCCTCTTCCAGCGCAGCGGCGGGTGTGGCAGGCGCGGACGGCTTTTCTCCCTGCTGCGCAAAAGCGACTGCAGCGGCGGCGAGAACGGGGGCGGAAATGAAGGCGGTGAGGCGGAGTTTATTCATAGACCCGGTTAACTACGGTTGCCCGGCGGGTGAGTTTCGGAAAAAAGTGGATCCGTCATCTATCCGGCCAGCGGGATGAGGCCTGCTCCGAGCAGAGAACCGGCGGTGCGGCGTTCCGGTTCCGGCGGATGCACGAGAATCTGTCCGTTGAGCATGGCTCCAGGTTCAACGGAAATGGTCTGCGCGGTGGCGCTGCCGGTGAGGGAGGCGTGACGGCTCAGGGTGATGAGACGCGTGGCGCGAAAGTGGCCGCTGATATGACCGTGGATTTCCATGACTTCCGCCTGCACGGGCTGAAGGCACTGCACCTCACATTTCTTTTCGAGCACGAACCGCCGGCAGCGGATTTCCCCAAAGATTTTTCCGTCAGTCCTGAGCACCACATCACCCGAGGCGTAGATGCTCCCGGCGATCGTGCCATAAACGGTCAGGTTGCCGCAGTGGATGCTCGTGCCCAGCAGCGCCCCCTTCTTTTCCACGATCACATTGCCGCGTGTGCGAACGCGCTGATTGGTGCGGTCCTTGATCTGGAGGTCGCGGAGATCAATATAGGTGCTGCAACTCTGGCAGATCGTGGAGGTGGAGGCCGGCGCGACCTTGTGAACGGCATCGCATTCGAGGCATTGGACAACGCGCGGCGGCTCCCTGCCGGCAGTCCCAGCCGGCTGAGTCCGCGACAGCGTGGCGGCGCGCGCCACCATCGGCGCATCCTGTTCGCCAAATCCCTGAATCTGCAGCGGCATCGCGGTCGGGCGCGGTTGTACGGCCGGCTGCGGCGGTGCGGTGCCCGCATGTTTCCTCCCGAGGTTCATCAGCCCCGTGAGTCTGCCGCGCGCTGAGGGAGCCGGCTGCCCGACCTTGAAATACGCGCCGCATTTCCGGCAGTACGTAGAGAGCCCGCTTGCAGGTTCCCTTTGTGAGGAAGCGCAATGCGGGCAGGTGACCTCTACTTTTTCGTTCAGGGCCGGAACCCTCCAAAGAATTCAGCCATGCTGCGGCGTTGCCGCTCGTTGCGGCCGCAGATGGCTGGCAGGTTGCAGATGCGGGGAATGTCAGGCGGCGCGGCGCTTCCTCCCGACTGAAATGTTATGCTCCGGGTGTCTTGGCCTTGTGGGCCGCAGCGACAGCACTCTTGCCAACGGACGATTTGCCCATGAATGTAGCCCCTTCCTCGATGGCCAGGGTGCCGGCCACGACATCGCCTTCGAGCACGGCGCTGCTCTTCAATTCGCAGCGCTCAGTGACCGTGATATTGCCCTGCACGCGGCCGAAAAGCACCACGGATTTCGTGCGGATCTCTCCCTGCACGAAAGCGTTCTCGCCTACTGTTAGACTTCCGTCGGAGGTGACTTCACCTTCGATTTTGCCGTCAATGATCAGATCGTTGGAGAACTTGAGCGAGCCTTTGATTTCGACATCGCTGCTGAGAATGTTTTTGTTGGTACTCATGGGGGAGGAAGTGCGAACGGGAGCGGTGGTTTTACGGGGTTGATCGTAGGAGGACTCGTGAGTGCTGTAGGTGGGCTCGACGGGAGCCGCCGGCTGACTGGGCCCGGACGGTGGTTGCGGTTTTTGACCGATAATTTGCTTAAGCACGGCGCTGGTTGGGTGTGGTTTTGTTGGACTGGAAGTGTTACCAAAGTGGCAACGGGAAGTTGCCGCGGCAGACCCCCGGCAACGCGGCTGCCTCTATGACTTTTTCAAACATGGCGCAAGCCAATCCTT
>JANNVM010001307.1:0-3240 GCA_031414455.1 Verrucomicrobiota bacterium | reverse complement strand
GAAAGGCATGGAGGAGAAGAGTAAGGAGTTTGTGGAGGCCGGCGCGGAAGTCTATCAGCCTGCATGAGCCATGGGAAAAGTCCGGCGCGGAGGCTATGTTTTTGAATGGTGGATCGGAGACCACTATCCCCGTCACATTCACGTCTCCCGGATGGATGGCCGCATTCTCGGGCGGGTCATTCTCGACACAAAACAACCGATGGATGACTGGATTCCACCCCGGAAGGTGCTACAAATCATCGAAGAACTCGAAAAAGAAGGCCGCCTATGAAGACCAAAACCCGGAACCCGCTCAAAGTCCCTTTCGGCACCGCCAAAGGCGTGCGGCTGCGTAATGTCCGATATCTTCAATGGGAGGACGCGTTCGATGTCGAGTTCGAAGACGGCGTGAGCTTTCTCGAACCCCACGCCACCATCCTCAAGGCCAACAAAATCCGGCCTGGTGCCACTCTGCAATCCGTCGAGATAGACGATGAACTTTACCACGGCTTTTTCGTCCACTACGACAACGGCCAGACCGCCGAAGTCTCCTGGGCCTTCATCCGGGAACTGCCACCCAAGCCGAAAAGAAAATAATGCGCCACTTTCATCTGCAAATCCAAAAAACAGATCGTCGTCGAACTGACCCTGCCAAAGGAGGCCAACATCCGCTCCGGGGAACCGGAGCGGAGATAGCCAGCCACAGGCTGCCCGCAGGGCGAGTTGAACGAGGCAATAGCAGTTCTGCCTGCCATCGAGGGAACTGCTGAAAAAGTGGAAGAGTGGAGCGCCGCAATATTGCGGTAAGCCTCGGACACGCCCTTACTGCAAGGAAAGGACAATCGGAACGAACCGATCCAGTGGCGACCGTGCATCGACGGAGGGCTGCTGATAGGCCGGTGCTGTGCGAACGGATGGCAGGGCGCTGGAATTCCGGGCGGCTTTTTGGAATGCCTGCGCACGATCCGCCATGTCCAGCCGTTCGGCGAGGCGGCCCAGTGATTCGTGGATTTTGGACTGAAGTGGGAACGCCACGAGTCTGTCGAGCGCCTCCGCGCAGGCGCTGCGCATGACTCCAACGACAGGATCGCCGGCTCTCAGCAAAAGATGAGCGGCACCCACGAGGGCTGTGTCGGCATCGCGGAGAGCAGTGGCGGGTTGCAGCGCGGCGAGGCGCAGGAGCAGAGCGGCGGTTTTATCGGTCTGGCGCAACTGCCACGCCCACGCGGCGGCGAAAGATAGCGCCTCTGCGTCCGCCTCCGCGCCGGCAGTGAGCGCATCCATGCAGACCGTGATGAAACCAGCGTTCTTTGTGGCCAGAGCGGCCACTGCCTTCACGGCAGGATCGTTGAAGACTTCCAGAGTGGCGCGCAGTTTATCTGAATCGGCGCTCCAGGGTCCGGGCGTCAACAGGAGCGCCGCCCTGACAAGACGATCAGGGCGCTGCTTGTCCCACGCTTTTTGATAAAGCCCCGGCAGCGCCGGTGGGAGGTGTAACAGATTCTGGCCGGGGCCCGGCAGCGCTTCATCCCACGGTACCGCGGGAGAACCGAGTCCACCCGGCCTGGGTTCATACATGCCCGCCTTCAATTCGATGATGGACTTTGTTTTTCCAGGGGGCGCTGGAAGAACCGGCGGCGGGGGCCAGCGCGGGATGTGCGTGCGCTCAGGGGCACATTCGCTGTTACTCGCGAGCATCCGTGCCGCGCGCTCCAAGTGTGCCGCCGGATCGCGGCCCTTCCACGTGTGCAGGATGGCATCGTGTTGCAACTGATCACGCAAGCTGCCAGGTGGCGCGGTATCTGCCCATTCCACCAGGTGCTTCCGCAGGCGGTGCAGCAGGCTGTCGGCGGGCAGGTCATCGCGCACCACGGCGGCACCGAGATGCGGAACTGCTCCACGCAGGAGCGGTCCGCCGTGTTGTTGTTCAAGCATCTGTAGTGCATCCTCCGCCACGCGGAGTTCTTCAGGATCAAGCGAAGAAGCAAACTTCAGCGCGGCATAGACGGCGTAAGCAGGCTCGTCGGCGCGAAAAGTCTTCCATGCCTCCATGACAGCCGGGCGAAGTTCCAGCATGTCGCGCACCGGCCCGCCATTCCAGCCGCCCGTGAAACTGTCTAGCGGATGCACATCGGGAGCCATCTGCATTTCGCCTATCACCAGGCGCAGCAGCATCGGACGGTACGCCGGGTACTGCTCAAAGGCCCCGCGCACCCGCTTCCATTGCGGAGGAATCGCCACGCCGGGCGTTTCCCTTTCCGCGAGCACTGCCTCCGCGACACCGGCGGCGAGCAGTTTAGCTTTTGCTTTGTAGAATGCCTCCGGGCTTTCCTCCCTCGCAAGCCCAAGGCACAACCCCATCGCCAGCCCGCGGACATCGGCGGGAAGCGCCGGCATTGGCGGACGTGCCGGTGGCGGAGGAATCTCCTCGGATCCAATATTCCAACCGTCGTCATCCCAGCGGTAGTCTCCGCTCCGGGACATGGTCTCAAAGGCACGCTGGTGAAAGTCCTTCGTCAGTGCAGAAACCGGCTCTTCTTTGGGTTGTAGGTACGGCGCATCGCGGCTGACCGTGAAACCCTTCGGCTGGGTTTGCAGCGGGACCGGCATCGCCGGAAAGGAAGTAGCCGCAAGGCGCAGGCACTCATCGGATAGGCCAGCGGTCTTTTTGCTCTGCAGGAGAATCTCCACGCGCAGCCACGCGAGACGATAGTCATCCGGGTTCCGTTTCATGCGCCGCTGAAGCATTGGCGCAGCGGCGACTCCGAATCCGGCATTGGTGAGTGCCACGGCCAACTCCGCCAGCGGCTCTTCGTCGAGAACGTCCGCCAGTTCCTTGAGAATGACGCCGGCCTCACGGTTTCGTTTCATTGCCAGCAGCACCAATGCCCGCTGCTGCCTTGCGGCCGCAGACTGGTCCAACTTCTCAGACCTGGCCAAAAACGATTCCGCCAGAGCCGGCTGTTTCTCTGCGAGTGCCGATTCAGCGGCACGGCTGAGGAGCGCCGGCTCCTGGGGCGCAAGGCGTACCGCCTCCTGCATATACTTCAGGCTAACGCCATGTTCGTTTCGCCGCGTGTGAAACTCCGCCAATGCCATAAGCGGTCCGGGATCTTTGGGTTGGACTGCCCGGCGACGCTCGAAGTCCATTCGAACATCATCCCATACCGACTGACGTTTCATGATCCAGGGCAGCCAGTGAAGTTTGCCTGACACCCCTGGCACGCCATCATACAAACGCATCCACACCCGGCGGGCGTC
>JANNVM010001306.1:0-3910 GCA_031414455.1 Verrucomicrobiota bacterium | reverse complement strand
ATCGAAATGACCGGCAAGGACCTGCCCGACAGCGTCCGCAAAGGCCAGCGCATCACCACGATGACCAGCGGCCAGGCGAAGCTGCTCTGCGTCGGGTCGCCGTTCAAATTCGCGAAATATGGCGCAGCGCAGATGGACTTGTCGGAACTGCTGCCGCACCTCAGCAAGGTCGTGGATGACTGCACGTTCGTACGCTCCCTCCACACCGACCCTATCAATCACGATCCGGCGGCCACGTTCTTCGCCAGCGGCCACCAGCAGCCGGGCCGGCCCGTGATGGGCGCATGGCTGGCCTACGGTCTCGGCACCAGCAATCGCGACCTCCCTTCCTTCGTAGTGCTCACCAGCGGCGGCGGCGGGCAAACGCTGCAGGCGCGCTACTGGGGCAGTGGATTCCTGCCGGCCCAGTACGGCGGCGTGCAGTTCCGCAACGCGGGCGATCCCGTGCTCTACGTCTCGAACCCGAATGGCATCAGCGGCAACACCCGGCGCCAGCTCCTCGATGCCACCAACGAACTCAACCGCATGGCGCTCGGCGAACTCGGCGATCCCGCCATCGCTTCGCAGATTGAGAATTACGAACTCGCGTTCCGCATGCAGACGAGCGTCCCGGAACTCACCGACCTTTCGAAGGAACCAAAGGAAATCCTCGACCTCTACGGCGCGAAACCTGGCCAGCCGAGTTTTGCCAACAACTGCCTGCTCGCCCGCCGCCTCGCCGAACGAGGCACCCGTTTCATCCAGCTCTGCCACCGCGACTGGGACCACCACGGCGGCCTGCCCGGCGGTCTGCGCCAAAAGTGTCAGGAAACCGATCAGGGCGCCGCCGCCCTCGTCGCAGATCTTAAACAGCGCGGTCTGCTCGACGAAACGCTCGTCATCTGGGGCGGTGAATTCGGCCGCACCGCCTACAGCCAGGGCGACATCGCGAAGGACAACTTCGGACGCGACCACCACCCGCGCTGCTTCACCGTCTGGATGGCCGGCGGCGGCATCCAGAAAGGCATGGTCTATGGCGAGACCGATGAGTTCGGCTATAACATCACGCGCGACCCCGTCCACGTCCACGACCTCCACGCCACTCTCCTCCACGCGATGGGCGTGGACCACAAACGCCTGACTTTCCGTCACGAAGGCCGCGACTATCGCCTCACCGACATCGCCGGCAACGTCATCAAGCCGCTCCTGGCGTAGCACAGGCGTTTCGTGGATATAGCCTTCATCGTTCTGAACCACCATCGTCCGCAGCGATGCGGCAATCACAAATAGTGATGAGGCGTTCCGCGGCGGAACGGTAGCATGGCTTCATTATGAAACTTCGCCACTCGCTGCCCGCCGCTCTTCTCGCCGTTCAGTCGCTCACCGCTCAGGATGCTGCCAGGGCTGTAATGACTTCCCGCTTCACGGATCCCGGGACTTCACTCTCCGTCGCTTCGGTGGAGGTCGAACTTCCGAAAGCTATTCCATGGCGGCTGGAACCGTTGCCCGCTGGCGCATCGGTGAGTCAGGCAGTGATGGCGACGGCTTCTCAGGGACCATCCGCCTCGCGGAACGAACGCAACCCTGATGCCACTGATTCGCGATATGCCGTCGCCGGTCTGGTCCGCGGCAAGGCGTCGCCGGTGGTGCTGAAGTTCACCGGTCCCGTTGCCGGGCAGGCTTGTTCCGTGGAATGGGATCCCTCCTCGGGAAGTGAGGACAAGGAACTTCTGAAGCAGTGGGCTTCCCTGCGGGCCGCAGGCTGGATGGAATTCGGACCACCGCCGCAGGGCAGCGTAACGCGGCGATGGATGGACGCCACGGCAGCCACCTACGGCGGTTTCAATCCGGGGATGATGGAATCATTCCGCTCCCCCGGCGACAACGAGCCGATGGACACTCTGGCCGTTTTCGGCGGGCGGTGCGCGATCACCGAGACGCTGCAGATGCGCGACATCGAAGCCCCGCGGTCTGGTCAGCCGGCGGTCAAGAAGTTCACGGCACCGGTTCCCGTCACCAGTCTCCCGGGTGTGGCGGTGAAATCCCATCCGTTCGCCGAGATGGCCCGCGGGGTTGATCAGCCGCCGCTGGCGCTGGCGTCATTGTGCCCGCCTGACCGCTTCTTCGCCCTTTTTCCGCAGCCGAAGCGCATCCGCACGGTCATCGACCGTCTCGGGGAAGCGTCCGTTCAGTTGTCGTCTCCCACTGTGGATGGCACGCCCGACTACCGGCTCTGGCAAAAGTATCTTGCCAGGCTGGGACTCGATGAAAAGACCGTCCAGGCATGGATCGAAGCCGGGCAGGCGGAGTGTGTCGCTTTCACGCTGCCTGATTTATTCGTTAGGGATTCCACCGATATCACCTTTTTGATCCGGATGAAAGACGGCGGCGGCCCGGCGCTCTTCAAAGTGCTGCCGGAGACCGACGCGGTCCTGACCATTCCAGCGAATGGTGGCTCCTGCCATCTGGCGCGCCGCGGCAATGTTCTCATCGCCTCCACGAGCGCCGCGGAAGCAATGTTGTCAGTGAAACTCGCGGACAGTGGAGGGAAGGGCAGCCTCGGGGCGTCGGATGAACTCCGCTGTATGCGGCAAAAACTCCCTGACTCCGCGGCCACGGTGGCGTGGTGTTATTTCAGCGATCCCTTCATTCGCCGGCTCACCGGACCGGAAGTCAAAATAGGCCAGCACCGCCGGCTGGCGGCGCGGGAGCGAATGGAGGCGCTGACCGCTGCCGCGCTGCTCTATCAATTGGATCACGGCACCGCTGCACCCGACAAGGATACCCTGATCCGCGCCGGTTATGTGCCCGGGCTCCGCACACCTGCGAACCGCTGGGATGCTCCCGCGCCGCTGGACGTTTCAGCAGTTAACGCCCGCTTCAAAGACATCAGTCTTTCTGACGGCCCGCGCGCGGTTTCCGCCGCGTGGGGCAGCCTGACAGATCTCAAGCCGCTGGGCGCAGTCCCGGCCGGCGAAGTCACGGCGGCAGAAGCGGAAATGTATTCCTCCTACGTGCAGCGCTATCAGGATTACTGGCGCCGCTATTTTGATCCCATCGCCATCCGCCTCGACGAGACCGCCCCCGGCGCGTGGGCGATGAGCACGTTTATTCTCCCGCTGGTGGACAATTCCCTCTATAAGGGCCTGAAGGAGAATCTCGACACCACCCGCCCCGCGGCCACGCCCCTGCTCCAGCCGGAACCGGTCGCGATGCTGGCCTTTGCAGTGAAGCCGGGCGCCATTGCCGGCGCGGTGAGGATGTTCCCTGCTCTGCTGGCCGGCGGCACCGGTCTGACCGGACGCGCCGCCCTGGCCTTCCCGGATGCCGATCCCATCCTGCAACTGGGCGGCATCGGCGGCATGCAGCAACTGGGCGGCGTTCTGGGAGGCAGTGGCGGGAACGACTTCGCGGCGATCGGGATGCTCGCCGCCATGCTCACCCGTCCGTTCGATGCGTTCCTGGAACTGGAGAACGAGGCTCTGGCGCTGTCTCTGCTCGACAGTGCCGTGCGGTTAGGGAGGTCATCATGGCTGCAGGTGCGGCGGGTCACACGCGAAGGCGAAGACCGCCGGCTCTATGTGCTCGACTTCAGCGGGTTTGCCCAGATTCATCTCGATGTGAAGGTGGAGCAGGGCTGGCTCCATCTTTCCAATCACCCGTGGTCCAGCCGCCTGACGGTCACGGGAACCGCTCCGGCGGAGCGCGGCTGCGCCGTGGTCAGGATGAATCCCGCAGCGCTTCAGGCCGGCGCTCCCGCCGCGCTGTTCCAGGCGCAGAATGCCCGCCGCAGTGCGGTGCTCTCCACCTGTTCAGAACTGCTCCCGTGGATGGACGCACTGGGGATCGACAGCACGGCGGCCCAGGAGCGCCAGTTCGCCTCGATCGGTTTGGTCACTGCCTTGCCTAACGAGATCCGGTTCACCGCGGC
>JANNVM010001305.1:0-1923 GCA_031414455.1 Verrucomicrobiota bacterium | reverse complement strand
CGCCGGGCTTGTTGGCCTGGCCTTCGGTGTACTCGGAGTAGGTTGCGGAACCGGAACTGGCCTCCGGCACGTTGTAGCGGTCGCTCGCCGGCGGCGCGCTCAGGTCGGCCGGGATGTCGAGGGCCTTGCCCTTGCCGGCGGATTTGTAGTCGATCTTCTTGCCTTCGATCATCTTGCTGGAACAACCGGAAAGCGCGAGGACCACCTGCGCTGCTCGCAGCTTCTCAAAGCCGCCCCCGACGACGATTCCCGTCAGCTTCTGATGAAGGGCTTCTCGGACGCCATGAAAGGCCGCAGTCTCTCTGGCCTGCCTCAGGAACTGCTGGAGCAACTTGCCAGGACGGGAGGCCCGCTCGCACTCGCACTGAGGGTGCGGCAGGGCGAACGCGCGGCGATTGACGAGACACTCAAGATTCTCGCCGACGGCAAACACCCGCAGTCGAATCCGGAATCCCGCGCCACGCTCACCGCCGTGTTCGCCGACATCGAAGAACCCGCCGCCGTTCCGGTGCTATTGAATCTCCTCGCCGAAGCCCCGTTGCGCCGCACCACGCTGGCCGCGCTCCAGCGGCAGTCTTCGCCGGACATTGCCGTGCGCCTGCTCAAAGAACTCCCCGCCTGGCCCGCACCTGAAAAAGACGCCGCGCTTACCGTCCTCTCCAGCCGCGGCGCGTGGTCCCTCGCACTGCTGAAATCCGGCACCGACCTCCCGCTGGCCATCGTGAAGAAGCTCCAGCTTTTCCCTGACAAGGAACTCGCCGCGCTCATCGAGCAGAAATACGGCGAGAAACTCCGCGCCGCCGGTGGCGAGAAGGAAAAGGAAATCCAGCGCGTGAAGACGCTGCTCGCCGCCGCGGAAGGCGTGCCCAAGAAGGGCGAGGTGATCTTCCAGCAGCGTTGCACCGCGTGTCACACCCTTTGGAACAAAGGCGGCAAAGCTGGTCCTGACCTGACGAGTTATCAGCGCACCGACCTCGACATGCTCCCGCTGGCCGTGGTCGCACCCAGTGCGGAGATTCGTGAGGGTTTCGCCACCACCATCGTGGAAACCAAAGACGGCTCGACTCTTGCCGGATTCATCAGCGACCAGGCCGGTGATGTTCTCGCCCTCCGTGATGCCGCGGGCCAGACCCACACGATTGCCCGGGACCGCATTGCCAAACAGGAACCGCTTCCGGCATCCCTGATGCCCGAGGGTTTGCTCGCCGGTCTCACCGATCAGGAAGTCCGGGACTTCCTCGCCTACATTCGCAGCACGACGCCACCGTTCTGAGCAAGGAGCGGCGCACTTCCTCACCGACCCGCATGAAATCAACCACTCCCGCACCTGCTCCACCAGCCTCCGGCACGGACGGCAGCGGCGGCGGGCAGCGGGGGTTTCTTCGCACCCACGGAAGGCTCCGCCGGCTGGTGCGGCGCATCACCGGGCGCGCGACGCAGCAGCAGTTGCTGCCGGTGCTGATAAAGGTCTATGCCGGTTTTTCCAAACTCGATGGCGCGGCCAACGAGGATGAAATCGAGAGCAGCCTCGGCTTCATGCGCTACGACTATCCGGAGGCGGTGTATTCCGAACTGCAGTCGCTTTACCGCCAGGCACTGAGCGAGCCGCAGGACCTCGATGCCATGGCAGGGCAGTTGAAGAGCCTGCTCAATCACGACGAGAAGATCCAACTCGCGGTGCAGCTTTACGTGCTCATCACGCGCTCCACGATGCCCGAGGCGGAGATGCAGGCATTTCAGCGGTTCATGGATGGCATGGGCATGGCGAGCGAAGGCAGAGATCTCATCGGCCAGCTAACGGATGAAAGTCCGGATGCCGGCGCTCCGGGGCATGTGCTGGAACTGCTCGACATCGGCGGCATGCCGCCGGCGCACCTTGTGCTCGATCATGTGCCGGGTCCTCATGCGCTCACGGTTTTCCGA
>JANNVM010001304.1:0-5161 GCA_031414455.1 Verrucomicrobiota bacterium | reverse complement strand
GATGTTGACGGCAGGGGTCGTCAGCTTGTAGTCAACACTGTCTCCCGTTGCCATCGTCACCTTCCGCATCGGGGCGGGGGCCGAAGAATAGGTGCCGTAGAGAGCCCTGTTTCCGGTAGCGTCAGGCGGGCCGAAAGCCAGCGCATCAAACCAGTTTTCCCGATAAACACCTCCCTCGACGAGGAGCACGGGCGGGGGAATCGGGCCCGATAGCGTCTCAAAATTCGACATGGTCTTGATCTTAAAGCGGCAGAATCGCTGACCATCGGTCCGATTGCACGAGAAGTACATCCACCCGTCGTCATTGATAGCCAAATCGCCAACGAGATCGAACGCCAGCAAATTGTTGGTCATGTTGCTGGCTTTCAACTGTGACAGAATGGAGGTATCGCCAACCTCCACGCGGATCAGGTTGTCCGTTCTCGGCTCCACGTACCAGAGGAAACCGGAATAGTAAGCCAGATTATCCGGCAGGGTGGACGGGTAGTAGTTGAACGAACTGTTTTGCAGAGTGCCGTAGTCCCGGTGGATAAAGGTATCCACGCTGAAGGAGCCGATTTTAAACGAGGTCTGAGCAGCCTCCAGATAATACACGAGGCGGCGGTTGAGATCGTAGGCCAGAGCCCGGACGGGATAAGGAGCATCGGTTACGGGAACCGTCTGACCGGTCGCAAAGTCCACCGCATAGATCGTGTTCGTGCCGTCGGCGGCGAAAAGGTGGGTCGCTCCGGACAGTGGGAGAAACGGAGCCTGATAGAACGAAATCGCCCCGATCGCCTGATATCCCCAGCGGATATTGTAGTCCAGGAAAGTGTCGTCATTGCCCTGGCCGCCATCCACCTTCAAGAACTTATGGGCATTGGTGCCGCCGGCATTGGAAGCGACGACGCGGAAGTCGGAATTATCCACGGCCAACCCGTTGTAGCTTGTGCCGGTATCATTACTCATGACTGAGAGGATGGATCCATTTTCTGGATTTACCCGGAGCACCTCACTGTCGGAGGTATCGCTGACAAAGAGTGATCCGTCCCGGCTGAACACCAGATCCTCTGAGTTCGTCGAAGAACCCGCTGACGAAGTGAGCCGGCCGCAGCCGATTGTGGACAGCACCGGCCCGGTCATGGCGGTGGTCGTTTGAGCGCAGCGGAACAGATAATCCGCTCCCGACGGGCCGGTGGTCGCCCCTTCACGGAGCACACCATAGAGCTGCCCGGAGGGGCTTAACGTAATACCCGTCACGACGTCGTCCGGATCAATCGTGCCGGCGATGGCGGCGAGACCCGGGCCCAGATCTCCCACGATCGTGGCCGTCGGAACGTCTCCCAGATTGAGTGTGGTCAAGTTGATTTTGAAGAGCGGCCGTGCATACGTGATTTGGTTCGTAACATCAACCGCCAGATTCCTGACAAAATAAGCATCACCATTGCTTGCGATGGCCAGAGACTGGACCCCGCTTCCGCTGCTGCTGGTGGTATTCTTAAAACTGCCCCATGTAATCACTCCGTAGTCGGCCGCGGTGGAAATCAGGGGGCTCCGGTAGTTGCGGAATTCCACCAAATGCGGACCATCCGTTTTCTCCACGATCGCCCACATCGAGTTCGATGGCGTCACGGGCACTGATGCCGACGGGGCCGCCAGGTCAATAAAGTCCCGGGCCGGCGAGAAGTTCGCGGAAGACAAATCCTTCCCGTTGTTCGGCGTCAGACGCCAGATCTTGGTGGTGGCGTTATCGCTGCCAAACAGGCGCGCCTGGAAGAACGCCAAACCCTCGAAGGTGCGCGAACAGGTGCCCAGTTGCACGGTGCCGCTCATCGTCATCATATCGAACCGCCAGTATTTTCTGCCGGAGTCGCAGAAGAACATGAGTCCTGAGTCGTCTATCGCGATATCGCCGACGTCGGTGAAAATCGCCGCGTTGGCGCGAAGGTCGGCTACCTTGCTGACGGAGGCGATTGCATCATTGGCGGCGTTCAGGCTGATTCGGATAAGGTCATCGGTGCCTTTGTGGATGTAGTAGAGAGAACCGTTGAAAAAGGCGAGATTCTGCGGCTGTGCCGAAGCATTATGGGTCCAACCGGTTCTCAAATTGCCTACCTCCCGGTGGTTCCGGGTAATGAAATCGAGGAATCCGACCCGCCAGCCGGTTGTCGAAGTGGCTTCTTCGATATAGTAGAGTCTCGAAAGGGCGGTATCCAGAGCGAGACTGCGGATATTGTAGGGAGCCCGGTCATCAAGGAGTGAATTCGTCCCGTTTGACGGGTTGATCACGTAGATGCGTTTGTCTCCGCCCTGCACCCCGTAAACGTTGGAATTGGCATAGGGGAGGTAGTAGGTCATCGTAGAGCTGCTGCTCGGAGTGAACCATGCCTTGTAGGCCACCGGCGGATACACCCTGGCCACCACCTGAATCATTGGTGAGGTATCCGGAGCGAGGTAAAACTCTCCATTGTAGAGACTGGCTGCCACCGCCGGCTCGCCGTTGATCACCCCGGGGTCCACGCCATCCGTCCGGTAGAAGATACGGGCGTTTGCGGGCGTTTGCCCGCCAGCGATGTTCACTTTCATCGTGATGGCAGATCCGCTCTCGAGGCTGCCATCTCCAGGGGTCACAATCGGGGCCAGCAGAGTCGTTTTCAGGGCACTGACCGTGAAGCTGCCGACCACCGAGGAATCTGCAACTTTCGGGTTCTTGGTCAGAGCCACATAGCGGAGAGTTTGAGAGGCGGACTCAGGAAAGTCAGCTAGGGACAGCGACAACTCGTCTCCCGGATAGCTATTGGTGAAGTTGCTGAGTCCGGAGACGCGGCCCGTCGAAGAGGTCGCGGGATCAGATCCGTCCCAGGTCCAGTAGGTTTGAAACACATTGCTGTTTTCCCACTGATTCGGGAGGGCATCCGCGTTGCTCAAAAAGATCGTCGGAGTGGGCGCGAGAACCGGCGCAGGCGATTCCGGAGCCAGTGGTCCCCCGAGTTCCGCGTAACGATACGACGCCCGCAGCGTTGTCCCAAGGGCCAGGATGATCTTATCACTGTTGTAGGTCGCCTCTACGTTACCGCTGTCGAGGAAGCGATCCGGATTGAGGGAAACCGTCCTGGCGGAAACAACCATCCCTGGTTCAAGAGAAATCGGAGCACTGTAAAGCCCCCACGCGCCCCCGGTCTTGTAAGACCAAATTTCCGCCACTCCCGCAGGAGTCGTTGAGTTATGAGTGAGGGTCAAATCTGTAGGAAACCATGAGAGCGCATAGGTGCCGGCCGGAGAACTGAACTGCGGTGGTCCTAATGGCACGGCGTTGGCGTCAGTCGTCGCTTCGCCGGTTTTAGTATCCACATATGCCGTATTCTCCATGTCCATCGTGAGGCCCCCCACTTGGGCACCGCCGTCGTAGTCCCACACCCACGGGTCCACTTTCGCGAAGTCTTTGGAGCCCTCCCGGTCATCAAGGGTTGAATCCTCGAGCAAGTCACCGGAATAGAACTCCTTAACCCCGGCGTCCGAGCCACTGTCAGCAACGTAAAACTTGTTGTCCGTATCATTCCAGTAAGCCCGTTTGCCGCCGCCTGAGGCCTCGCCGCCCTTCTGCCACCGGATCGTCATCCGGGGATCAATGAGTGAACCCTTTAAGCCCGGAAGTTGCGGGTTGGCGGCCTCCCGCCTGAGTCTCGCCAGCACCTCGTCGCCGGTCTGGCCGGATGGAATTTTTCCTCCGTGAGTCTTATAGACCTGGATCGCACGGTTCAGGAGCTTTACATCCTGTTCCAGTTTCACGCCGGCGCTGGCTTGCGTAGTGTTCTGCACAATCACATAGGCGCCGGTGGAGACGCCGCCAATGAGCGCGACGGTAACGAGCAGTTCAAGGAAGGTGTATGCGAGGTATTTTTTAAGAGCCATAAAAACAGGACTTTAGGTGTTACGGGGACAATTCAACCTCCCAATTATAGTATTTATGGGAATTATGCAAGCTTATATTTGATCCAATGAGGAAAAAATCGTCCTGAGCGGGACTTCGCCCTCGAATAAAGGGACTGCTGCGCACCCTCTGTGGCATTGACTTCGGAACCGCTTGCAGACGCGCGGCTTATTCTTTTCCCTCCGCCCGCTGTGCTTTTCGACCGGCTCTCCGGGCGACCTATTTCCTCAACAGTGAGGACGAAAACTCCCGCAGAAAGCGGCTATCGAGCAGGAAGAGAGCAGGAACTCCGCTCATGCGACCGTAGCAGAGCGGTGCGCCGCTACCCGCTGACATGGGAGCAAGTTCAAGCGTGGCCGTAGCGATGCTGGACTCGGAAGCCTTGTCTCCGTAGGCGTTGTATTGGACCTCGATGGTTACCGCGGGGCGCTCAAGGGCCTTGAGGGCCTCTCCGGAGTTTTCCAGCCAGGTCGTGGCACTCAACGAACCGGCCTGAGCGGCAAGACTCTGAGCCGTGGCGGTATCAATTTGTTCGGTGATATCCGTTTCACCCCGCTTGCCCGTCCATTTGAAGCCGTGGAAACTGTACTGCAATTCGACCGGCGGCTCGGTTCCGACTATTTGCTTGAGCCCGAGGACCTGGATCATGGGAAAGCCAGGAAGGGTCAGGCTGCGCCACTTGAGGCCGGTCTGCGGAATGCCGGACGGCAGCTCCGGGCCGATTTGATAGACAAACGGATCGCCGGTGAAGTTGGCAAAAATCCGGCCGTCCTGCCGGATGCCGATGCGGAGTGTCTGGCTGCTTTTTTCCGTCATCGGCGTCAGTTGATCCAGACTGAGGTGCGCGCCGGCCGCCATCGTGACGGTCATCGCAGGTTTATCGAGCGCGAACGCCGCGGGGTCGGTCAGGGAGTCGCTGGCAAAGTCCAGGATCTCCGTGTCGTTTAGCAAAGTGATCAGCCTCTCGAGCCGTTCCGGCGCGGCTCTGTCCCATTCACCGCCAGCGAGAGGACGCCATGACCACTTATCGCCGATGCGGCACACGAGGACCGACTCCCCAAGCGTCGTCGTCACCTGCACCGTGCTGATAATGGACGGATCCACGGCGGCGAGTTTCTTGCTGCGGAATGGATTGGGAGACTCCGCGATGCACAGGGTGTCGAGCAACTCGCGGTCCACTTTGAAACTCGCCTTGCGCTGGGTGTCGCGGCAAATGGCGGTCTTCTCCGGTGTTTCCGGATCATTGAAAAA
>JANNVM010001303.1:0-5357 GCA_031414455.1 Verrucomicrobiota bacterium | reverse complement strand
GCATTGTGCTTTCATCCCGCCATGAGTTCCCTCGCCCTCGAAATCGAAACCGCGTTGCGCCAATTGGACGAGCCCACTGCTCGCCGGCTGGAGCGGCTGGTGCGCGATGCGCTCGCGCTGGTGCATCCCGTCCGGCCTGCGCCGGCACCATTCCAGGCAGGCAGCAGGCGTCAGGAATGGATCCAGCGTTTGGACCGGCTGCGCGCTTCCGTGGGCACAGGGCGGCCCGGCACCTCTACGGAAGCCATTCTTGATGATCTCCGTTCCGAACGCTGCTGATGAGCTATTGGGACACCTCCTGCCTCATCAAGCTCTACACACCGGAGCCTGATTCCGCGTTGTTCCGAGCCCGTCTGGCAGGAGAAGCATCCTGCCTCACTGCTGAAATCGCGCCTCTTGAATTTTGGGCCACCGTGCGACGCAAGGAAACCGAAGGAGTGCTGGCTCCCGGTGAAGCCCAAACGGTTTTCGACTCCCTGGAAAGCGACCTGGCGGCAGGTGAAATCACTCTGGTGCCAAGCGATACTGCAGTGCGCCTGGAGTTCCACGCCATTGTGGAGCAGTGCCACGCGCAGCAGCCTCCCATTTTCATCCGCACCAACGACGCCCTGCATCTCGCCGCAGCCCGCTGCTCCGGAGAATCCGAAATCGTCGCCACCGACAAGCGCCTGCGCGACGCTGCCATCCTCATCGGATTCACCGTCTTCCCGCCTCCCTGAACCGGTTCGTCCGCCCGGACATCCTCCAGCCGGAAACCTGGGCGTGGCAGGTTTCCCCCGACGGCGAAGGCACTACGCGTATCAATCAGACCCCGAAGAGCACGCTGCACATGCCGCTCAATGCCAGCGACTTCCTCAATTATTGGTGTGGCCAGTTGTTCCCCCGGCCAGTTGTTCCCCCTCCCCTTTGGCATGGCCCTATCCTCCCGGGTCCGGCGCCGTCGACTGGCCGCCTTTTGGGCCATGCGGCTCTGGTGCCTGCTGCAGTCGCTGGTGGCTTCGGCGCAAACCCTGATCATCTCGGAAGGAATATACCGCGAAACGGTGAGCCCCTCTCTCCGTTCAAACCGAATAAGTTTCCTGGGAGTTAGCCTGACTTCTCACGAACATGGAAACAACCTGCCAGAGCTCGCCTCGTTCTGGAGAAGCTTTGAGGAATTCGTTTCCCCTGGGTATTAGGCTTGTGAATTCTTTCACAAAAGGCAAAGTGCTTGTATCCTCATCGCGCATAGATTGCCATGGCTTCCTCCGCACAGATCAAATCGCTTCTCGCCAGTCATTCGACTGGCGATCATGGGCGCTTTTATGCCGTGGCGCTGCAGATTGCAGCCGCGGAGGCCCGGCAGGGTCACGAAGTTTTGGCTCGGGAAATCCGCGAAATGGTTGATCGCGCTAAGGCCCGCAGTGTTCTGCCGAAGAGCGGTGCGACGATCATTCATGTAACCCAGCCCCAGGGCGAAGCGGCGGAACTGCTGGAACCGTTCGTTTCCGATATCGCCATCGCGGATCTCGTGCTGCCCCGAATTCTAATGGCGCGGATCCGGCGTATCCTCTCGGAGCAGCAAAATACCAATCGCCTGCGGGAGCATGGTTTGAAGCCCCGGCAGAGATTGTTGTTCACCGGGCCGCCCGGGTGCGGCAAGACGATGACGGCCAGTGCCCTCGCGAGTGAACTGGCGCTCCCGCTTTTCGTGGTTAGACTCGACAGTCTCATCACACGCTATCTCGGGGACTCGCTGATCAAACTCCGGCTGGTGTTTGACGCAGTGAATCAATCCCGGGCGGTCTATCTGTTCGATGAGTTCGACAGCATCGGCTACCAGCGCGACGCCGGTGCGGATGTCGGCGAAATGCGGCGGCTGCTGAATGCTTTCCTGATGTTCATGGAACGACTTACCAGCACGAGTGTGGTCATCGCCGCCACTAATCACGGCGAACGACTGGATCGCGCATTGTTCCGACGGTTCGATGACATTCTGGAGTTCAGCTTACCTACTGATGACGAGATACGCGCTGCTTTTCTGGCACGGCTCGCCGGGGTCAAGACCTCGAAGTTTGACTTTGGCCCGCTGCTCGAAGCGGCCCGCGGTCTCAGCTACGCGGACATCAGCCGCTCCTGTTCTGATGCGACAAAAGAAATGCTCCTGCACAGCAAGAAGCAGGTTACATCCGAGATGCTGCAACGGGCATTGGCAGAGCGTCGTGTATTTCAAAGTGCGTGAACAATGCCTGCTGTCCCACCCAACAATAGAGCTGCCCTGCCGCATTTGGAGTTTCATGATCGAGGAGTGGACCATGCCTACAAATCGCATAAGGCCGGCGGAGGAAAGAAGCTCGACCTTTGCGCAAGGGACGCGGCTGCGCACGGAGCCGGTCTGAGGCAGCAACTGGCCAATGCCAAAACAGATTACGAGGCGGAGAGCCTGTTTCAGCAACCCGGCGAGAAAACGACGGACTACGGGCTGATCCTTGAGATAACTGGAGAACCGGGCTTCCACCTAAAGTTTGAGAGCTTTGAACGCGGTCCCTCTGGTATTGAACTGCTCAATGCCCGGAGCAGACCGGACAAGAACGGACAGATGGTGCAGGCAGCAGCGGTTTTCGTTCCCTACGGCAAGCTGGAAATAGTGGAGAAGCTCATCACAGCCTACAGCCAATCGCCACAGTCGGCAGCCAAGCCCAAAAACGCTGCGCTGCTTGCAAACGTTGACAGCATCAGCCTCGCGGCACTTGAGGCACTGTGGACAGAGGATGCGCCGCTGCCGCCACCGAATGAGGAACGATGGTGGGAATTGTGGATTCGCCGCCTCGGCGGCGAGTGGGAGACAAGACTCGAAGCAACCTGCGCAGTGGCCGGCCTCGAATTGAGGGGCCGTATTCAAATGCCGGAGCACGTAGTCAGGCTCGTGCGGGCCAGACGTGAGCAGTTGAGTGCTTCACTGCCGTTGCTTAATTGCCTCGCCGAAATCCGCCAGCCACGCGTCTGTAGCCTGCGATTCACTGAGATGAGCGGAGTGGAACAGCAAGAGTGGGTGCAGGAGGCTGTGGATCGGCTTATTTTTCCAGATCCAGGTGCGCCAGCCGTCTGCATTCTCGATACCGGCATCAACCGGGGGCATCCCATGCTCAGTCCGCTGCTGCCGGAGGAAGATATGCACACCGTAGATCCACCTTCCGGCACGGCAGATCATCCACTCAGGCCCCACGGCACGCCGATGGCAGGACTCGCAGCATTTGGCCCGCTGGGTTCTGTCTTCGCTTCCACAGAAGCCATTACTGTCAGCCACTGGCTCGAGTCGGTGAAACTGCTGAAGAACTCTGGTGACCACGAGCCGGAACTCTACGGTGATGTCACCCGGCAGGCTGTCGCCTATCCTGAATCAACCAAAGTTCGGGATCGCGTCTTCTGCATGGCTATCGCCGGAGAAGCCCTCCCGCCGGATGGCAGTCCCAGTTCGTGGTCTGCGGCGCTGGATTCGATCACCGCCGCGAGCGATCCATCCGAAGGCGAACCGAAACCCCAAGCCCGCGTATTCTTCGTCGCCGCAGGGAACTGCATAAACTATCTGAATTACCAATACCCGGATTCCCTATACTCAAAGGGCCTGCTCGACCCGGCCCAATCCTGGAATGCCATCACCGTCGGCGGTATGACGGACCTCGTTACGATTGATCCCGCGGAAGAAGACGCTGGCTATGCTGCTCCCATCGCTGCCGCAGGCGGGCTTTCCCCGTCGTGCCTCACAAGCGTTTCTTGGCACAGCCCGTGGCCTTTCAAGCCGGACATTGTTATGGAGGCAGGGAACATGGCTATTATGCCGGACGGAGACATTTGGCCGCCCCATTCGCTGCGTGTGCTCAGCACCGGTGCCGATGTGCAGGCACGTCCGATCACCACTTTTGGAGACACCAGTGCCGCCACAGCCCAAGCGGCTCGACTGGGAGGTATGTTGCGGGCGGCGTATCCTCATTACTGGCCAGAGACGATTCGTGCGCTCGTCATCCACTCTGCCCGCTGGACGAAGGGTATGCTTGGTAATGTGAACCCGCACGAAGGAGGCCAATCTGCCATCATGCGCAAGGTTCTGCGCTCCTGCGGATTCGGTCGTCCAGATGCGACGCGCGCCCTGCACAGCAGTAACAGTGAAACCACCGTAGTGCTGCAGAATGAGTTGCAGCCGTTTCACAAAGTTGATTCAGACGTAAAGACGAAGTGTCTTCATCTGCATCACTTGCCCTGGCCTCTGGAGATCATGTCACAGGCTGGAAATGACGAAGCTACGCTGCGAGTAACGCTTTCCTACTTCATTGAGCCGAATCCCGGATCGCGAGCAGTACCGAAGTTCAGCCTCACGCGAAACCGTTACCGGTATCCCGGCTGCGCACTCCGCTTTGAGATGCAGCCACCCGGTATGAGCAGCGACGTGTTCCATGCCAAACTGAACGCTGAAATTGAGGCGGAGGATGCCGACTTGGAAACCGGGGGATTCAGCGATAGCCGCTGGGCGCTGGGTACGCAGTTGCGCCGGAACGGAGGCTCCGTGCATCACGATGTTTGGCAAGGCCCGGCGGCGGACCTGGCCCTAATGGGACAAATTGCAGTCATCCCAATCAAAGGCTGGTGGGCTTTCCGCAAATTTCCGGAAGGTCACGAGTGCCACAACTGTCATGAGCGTTCCGTGCGCTACTCGCTGGTGGTTAGCGTGGAAATTGCCGGACAGCTTCCGGTTTATCAAACCATCCAGAATCTAATCGCCAAGGTTCCTGTTCCTGTCGAGGTAGAGGTTGCTCACAGTTGAAGGGCAGAGATTGACTAACGAATTGTCCGAATCCTGGGCGGCCAACCAGGTCATTGGAAATTATGATGAGGAAGTATTACAGGGGCTGTGGAGCCAGATATGAAAAGGGCAGCACCATTGATGATGGGAGCGGGGCGGAGACTCGATGAATTTTTTCAGTCACTTTTTGCGGTGCTGTTTTCGGAAGAATCCTCCGGCAGGCCCGGGAGCCGGTTCCTTGCGAATCTCCCTGCCGCAGGGCGTGATGTGCGGGGGCGGGGTGACGTCGGTGGTTTTCTGCGGCTCGTCGAGGAGGCGGGCGGCGATTTGTTTCAGGCCGAGTTTGGTGAGGGTCTGGCGGAGCGCGGTCCGCATTTCCGGTTTATACCAAAAGAAGAAGCTGCGCTGGGTTTGCTTTTCCTCCGGGGTGCGGGCGACGTCCACTTTGCTGCCGTCGTAGGGGTGGGTGCCGGTGGCATAGATTTCGGTGGCCACGGTCATGGGCGTGGGGGTGAAGTCCTGGACTTGTTCGAGGCGGAATCCGAGATCCTTCGTCTTGAGCGCGAGTTCCGCCATGTCT
>JANNVM010001302.1:0-2612 GCA_031414455.1 Verrucomicrobiota bacterium | reverse complement strand
TCCGGCAAAAATGAGGCCTGTTGCCATCAGCATCAGGCCCCCTGTCCGGGATGTTTCCAACGAGCCGGGCAGTTGGTGGCGGTTGATCCAGAGTAGATAAATCGAAACGAGGGGCACCAGCACGATGTGGGAATGCAGTTCCGTGTCGGACACGTAGGCCATCAGCGAGACGAGCGGCTGGAGGAAAACCAGAGTCAGGAGAACGATATAGATCAAGAGCCCCCGGCCACGCCGTCGCTGGTCCGCGGAGAGATTTCGCCAGAGTTCAAGGCCGCGGGAAACCAGCGATTTTCGGGCCGGTCGCGGAACGGTTACAGGGGGGAGGTCGGAGGGGGACATGGTCGGGGAGCGGAGGAAGGGGACGAACAGAAGGGCGCTGTTGTCGGAGGAACAGGAAGCGTCTGCAGCGAAAGGGGCGGCAATTGGAGTGGCGGGCTGGGGCCGCCATTCTTCAGAATTCCCGAAAGGACTTTTCCCAATCGCGGGTGCATTGAGAGACGGTCAACGAACTGCGGCTGCTATTCCAACCACTGGCGGATGACTCCCGTCGGAACTGGGTTGCGTTAATGAGACTTGAACCTCAGCGATCTCTGCGCACTCCAGTATGAATGACGTGCCGGTTTGAGAAATTGATGGCGGCAACATGCCGCCACTCCCAGTGCCCCTCCGTTCACGCTTTCCAAACCTGTCCGGGGCGGGTCTCCACGCCAGCCATGGCGTTTCGAGTGTCCACGATACACGGAGCCCATTCCGCGAGTTCCCCGTAGTTCACACTCGAATGGTTGGTGGCAATCAGTACGAGGTCAAATCCGCCGATACTCTCCCGCGTCCACGGGACGGAAGTTTTCCCGGCATACTGTGAATGCTCCCGGGTGGGTTGAATGACGGGGACGAACGGATCGTGATACTCCACAACCGCGGCCATCGCAGTCATCAGATCAAGAAGCACGAAGCTTGACGATTCCCGGTGGTCGTCCACGTTCGGTTTATAGGCGAGCCCGAGAATGAGGATGCGGCTGCCCCTAACCGCGAGCCCGCGGTCGTTCAGTGCCCCGGTCACCCGGTGAACAACCCGCTCCGGCATCCCGGCGTTGATCTCCCCGGCCAGTTCGATGAACCGCGTATGCTGCCCGAACTCCCGCGCTTTCCATGTCAGGAAAAACGGGGCGATGGGGATGCAATGCCCCCCCGGACCGGGGCCGGGATAAAACGGCATGAATCCGAACGGTTTGGATTTCGCGGCGGCAATAACCTCCCACACGTCAATGCCCATGGCCTCATAGACCACCTTCATTTCGTTGATCAGGGCGATATTGACGCTGCGAAAAATATTCTCCAGCAGTTTGGACGCCTCCGCCACACGGCACGACGATACGGGCACCAAAGTGTCGATGGCTCGCCCGTAAACCGCCATGGCTCTCTCGAGACAACCGGGAGTCAAACCACCGATCACCTTCGGAACGATCTTTACCGTGCTTTGGTCATTCCCGGAATCCTGGCGCTCCGGAGAATACGCCAGATGAAAATCCACGCCGGCCCTTAATCCCGATCCTTCCTCCAGCACCTGTCGCAGGTCCCCGTCCGTCGTGCCAGGGTAGGTTGTCGATTCCAGCACCACCAGCGAGCCCTCCGGCAGGTAGGGAGCGATGGCCCGGCCGGTTTGCAGGACATAGGAGATATCCGGCTCGCGGTTCTTATTGAGGGGTGTCGGTACGCAGATGATCACCGCATCCGCTTCGCCGATGCGGGCAAAGTTCGAAGTGGCGGCAAGAAGACCCGCGGTCGTCATTTCAGCGATGGCCGACGACCCGATGTTCTTTACACAACTGCGGCCCGCAGTGATAGCCTCCACCTTGGCAGGGTCGGTGTCCAGGCCCAGAACAGCCACCCCGGACCGGGCAAACTGCACCGCAAGAGGCAACCCTACATAGCCCATTCCGACGATGGCCAACTTGGGTTTCGGAGTGTTAGATGAAGTCATCATTTTCGTCACCGCCTTTTGAACTCGGGCGGTTTGAGAGTTCAGTTTTCAGCGGGCGGAGCAGGACGAGCCGTCAAGGTTTGGAAAACTACTGGGAGTGGCGGGTTGTAGCCGCCATTTGCAATCACCGCCGCAGGCGCATTTTCCAATCGATTGGAGGAGCGGTTTGTGGCGTGCAAAAATGTGCCTCTTCGCGAGGTATTAAGAAATGGCGGCTGGAACCCGCCACTCCCAGTGAGGACCCCTGTTACTTCCCGGTCACCGCCAGGATCCAGTCCTGGTGCTCCAGATACCACTGCACGGTGCTGCGGAGTCCCTGCGCAAATGTGTGCGCCGGCTGCCAGCCCAGCTCCGTCCGGATCTTCGAGGCGTCGATCGCATAACGAAGATCGTGCCCCGGCCGGTCTTTGACAAAGGTGATTAGGCCCCGGGAATCTCCGCCAGCTGCCGGCACCAGTTCATCCACCAAATCACAGATCAACCGGACGATTTCGATGTTGGGGCATTCACTGTTGCCGCCAATGTTGTAGGTTTCGCCATTGCGCCCGAGGGTCAGGACCTGCCAGAGCGCCTCGGTGTGATCCCGAACAAAAAGCCAGTCGCGCACGTTCATGCCGTTCCCGTAAACGGG
>JANNVM010001301.1:0-1503 GCA_031414455.1 Verrucomicrobiota bacterium | reverse complement strand
CTAAGGCGCCCGGCGTCACACGCCCGGTTGCTCCGCAACAGGGCCCGCTTACGGCTCCACCATCGAAGCCCGCCGAACCCTGGCCGGAATTCGGCACACCCGGGTTCAAGAGCATGGCGCTGGAGCGCGGGAAGAAATGGCTGGAATCGAGGGGCCGCGATGCTTCGAGTCTCGTCGCCATGTGGGACGTCACTGGCGCGGAAGCATTGCTCCTGGAGGCGGCGGAGAAGTTTCCGAATGATCCGCGGGTCTGCATGGCGATGATTTGCCGGCCGGGGGCCAAAGATCGATTGTCGTGGATCGAAAGGCTCATCGCCGCGGAGCCGCATAATCCCGAGGGGCAGTATTTGAAGGCATGGGCGCTTACGACTGCGAAGGACCGGGAGGGCTCGTTCGCGGCCTTGCGCGCAGCGGTCACAACGGATGGCGAACGCGATAACCACTTGCGTGACCGTATCATGACGATTCGGGAGGCGGCACTCGCCAGCGGGGCGGGAATCAAGGATGCCGCCCAATTGGCACTGATGGCTGGATCCGCCAACGGCGGGAGTTATTACCCCGGTCAAGGGGCGATGAAGATCATCAGGGAAGAAATGGCAGCCGCAAAGGCATCAGGTGACGAGGCGCAACTGCTTGACGTAGCCGGAGTGGCCCTCGCCGCCGTAAAGCACATGCAAAGTCCGCTGACGCTCAGTCTTATTGATGAACTCTATTCGCTCACCGTGGAGAATAGGGTGCTGGGGGAATTACCCGCTGAGACGGAGATTGGTACCGGTGGCCACACAGTCTCTGAGCAACTGCAGGATTTGGAAGTCCGCCGGACGGAACTTCAACAATTCCTGCGACGGGACGAAGACTTCCAAATCGCTATGCGTCAGGCGAGCGACGCTCAGGTCGCCTCCTTCACCGACCAGTATCTGCTGTATGGCGAAAGGGCCGCCAGGACCTGGATGCTGGCGCAGTTTCCCCCTACCAAGTGAGCCTGCCTGCGAGGCCTGAGGATGAAATCCCCCTGAACGAATTCCCATTCGACACCGCGGCGCGGGGCCATACCTTCCCAGCTTCCCGGTTCTCTATCTGCCGGGGATACACGAGCAGCATGACCCCAACACCGCGCCCCCTTTATTACGACAGCCACATGCACACGCCGCTCTGCAAGCACGCAGAGGGCGAACCGGAGGAATACGCGGAACTGGCGCTCCAGCGGGGACTAAAGGGGATTGTAATGACCTGTCACAGCCCCATGCCGGACAACTGGTGGCCGGAAGTGCGAATGGATGTGGCGCAACTCGACGACTACATGGCAATGGTGCAGCGGGCGGCGGAGGTCTATGCCGGCAAGCTCGACGTGCGGCTGGGCATGGAGATGGATTTTTTCCCTGGCATGGAATGGTGGGTGGAGCGGCTCAACGAGCGCTGCGACTTTCACCATGTGCTCGGCTCGGTGCATTTCTTTGGCCGCGCTTACAAAGAACAGTTCTTCAAGAACGACCTGCTCGCGTT
>JANNVM010001300.1:0-2025 GCA_031414455.1 Verrucomicrobiota bacterium | reverse complement strand
CTGGTGCTGCTTGTGCTGCTGGCCGGGGCAGAAGTCTTCATGCTTTTCAGCTATGAAGGGGACAATGCTTATCCGGCGTCACCGATTAATCGAAGATCTTTCATTATTGCGCTCATGATCACGATGGCGGCACTCCTGACCTGTCGCTGGTGGTCACTCCCCACCGCGCCCGCCTTCCCTGATCCCTGCTATGAAATCCCTGCGGTGGCACGCCGATGGGTCTGGGTCATGGCTGCCGCTGTTGCCATCCTCGCAATGTGGCCGCGCAGCACGCGGCTCGACCACAGCCTGAGTACCACAGAACTGGAACACCTGGACAGTGCCTGCCGCTTTTCCCGCGCGCATGAGCCGCTGCGCCCCGGTGAAACGACCGGACCAGGCGTCGGCAATCGAATCGTCCTGGATCATGTAGCAGCACAGTTCGCCGGCAATTGTCTCCATCAGATACCGGGTATGGATTCCGTTCTCCATCCGCGCGCCTCGCGCACGCTGCCCTGGGCAGCCGGCATTCTCAGTGCCGGTCTTGTGGTAATGCTCGCAGCAGCACTTGGCAGTCCCCGCGCTGGGCTTGCCGCCGGACTCATCTTGGCCATGCACCCGCAGCAGGTGCAAATGAGTTCGGAGATCTCCGATGCCGCACTCAGCCAGTTCTTCTTTGGCGTTGTTCTGCTGTGCCTGCTCCACGCCATGCGCTGCAATGCCTGGCGCTGGTGGGCGGCACTGGGCGCAGCGCTGGCCGCGCTGAGTATCGGCCATCCCTCCGTGCTTGGAGCCGTATTCCTTTTGAACGCTGTGGCCGCTGTAGTGTTTTGGAAGTCCAGGGGCTCCAAACGTGACAGAGTCTCGCACGCTCTCCGTCTGCTCGTCGTAACTGCCATCGCAGCAGCCACGGCGCTCATTCCATTCAGCTATCTCCCGGTCTTTACTTCATCGCCTTCTTTGGCTGACCAGTGGGCGAACGTCATCAGCGGGGTTCCCTTTTCCATTGGCAACGACGATTCAGCCACCGGCGCAAGCCTGTTCGCAATGACCGGGGGAACCCCATGGCGCTGGCCGGTGCTGTTTATTCTAATCCCGCTGACCATCGTTGCAGGGCTCTGGTTTCTTCTTCGGCAAGACTGGCGCACAAGAATCGCCGCCATCTCCTTCATCCTGTTTGGCGCACTCGGCGGTATCGGCCCCGGCCTGCTGCTGCTCCCCGTCGTCATGGTCTGGGCCGGTGTCGGTCTCATGCGGCTTTTCCCCCGGCAGCCGCGCCTGCAACATGCCCCTCTCTTCATCGCCGTGCTCTACGTCATGGCCACCGCGCCTGCGCTTCAGCGCACGGTCAGCATTCCCCGTCAGCCGCTGCGTGAAGTGCTTGCCGCCACCTATACGAAACCCGCAGCCACGGTCGCCACCTTTGGCTCCGGCCCGACATACATGCTCCCCCAGGTCGCCGGCACTCACGACCTCGAGAAGCTTGAGGAACTCGATGCACTCATCGATGTCGCGTTCGAGGAAGACCTGCCGCTCTTCGTGTTTTACTCACTCGCCGACGGGACCGATGCCCGTTTCGAGGCCATTGCCCGCAAACTGCAAACCAGCGGCCAGTTCGTCCCCATCCGCGAATTCGCCGCCTTCGATCCGCGCGAGAATATCCGCCTCTATCGCTATCAGCCGCGCGAGCAGATCATCCGGCTCAATGTGAAGCCGGAGAAGAAGGAATAGTGAATGTTCGCCTCCGGCCCGGTGCTGTTAGTCAGCGCGGATTCTTCAAATAGTAGAACCGGCCGTCCTCCGCACCGCCGAGAAAATCAGGGACGCCATCGCCGTCAAAGTCCACCACCGCGGGACTGACATCGTGACCTTCGATGTTCTTCTTTGCCAGGCTGCCGGCGTTCTTGAAAACCCAGGAGCCGTCCTTTTCACCTGCCTGCTGAAGGAAGTCGGCGTTGGAGGAATTGAGGAGAAAATCGAACTTCCCGTCGCCGTCCCAGTCGGTGACACACAACTTGCGGCGGCCACTGCCACCCGCTGACTTCG
>JANNVM010001299.1:0-1572 GCA_031414455.1 Verrucomicrobiota bacterium | reverse complement strand
CTTACGGCCTGGGCTGGCAGGATCGCTGTTTGGTTCAGCACCGGTGTTTCCGGAGTGTGGCTGACCTGACGGATGGCCGGCGGCACGTTCGTGGAATAGACCGAGTTTGCCGCGCCCGGTGTGGGGCTGCCGCCGACAGGGCCGGCGACGCGCAGAAGTTCGACATTCAGCGAGAAGTCGCTGCTGCCGATGGTTTCGTTCATGCCGTGGACGGCAATGATATTGGTGCCGGGGTTGATCCATGCGGCCATGTTGGAGATGCTCAATTCGCGCCAGTTGTTCGGTGCGCACTCGAATCCGCTGACCGTAACGCCGGTGCCGTTGTGGCCCACAGGACCCGCGCCGACGGAGAAGCGCTGGGGCACCTCCACTCCGTTGAGATAGACGACGGCGCCGTCGTCGGCATAGACACGGAGCTTGAGATTGTCGCGGATTTCACCGGCGGGCACGGTGAACGTCTGGCGCAGATAGATGCTGCGATAACCGTTGAGCATGGCGATGATGCCGGCGGGCTCCGCCGGGAAAGGCGCGACCAGCGACGTGGCGTCATCAGTGTCACCGTAACCGATGCCCTGGTGGAATCCGGTGCCGGCGTTGAATGCGGTCACGGCATTTTCCCAGAAAGTATCCTCGGCGTGCGCGAGGGTGTTCCAGTCCGCAGCCGGGGCGGCGAAACAGCCGCGCCTCATGCGCCATGCGGTGGTGGCGGGGGCGACGAGCACGAGATCCGGATCGGTGCCGGACACCGCGCTGGCCTTGCTGCGCCAGTTGCCTCCGAGGCTGTTGTCGAGCGACGGATTGATGAGTTCGTGGGAAAAGTTTGGTGCCACGCCCACGGTCGGCCACGGAAAGCCCATTTCGTAGTCCACTTCGTCGGCGATGTCTCCGGCGGGATTCTTGAGGGTGATGGTTTCTCCGTTCGCCTGGAGCGCGCCGCTCCATGGACCGTAAGCGCCGGCGTAACCGAACGTCGTCTGCACCGTTGCCGGATTCTCTGCGACGACTGCGTAGCCGCCAGGCGGAATGCTCGCGCCAGACGGGAACGTGAAGTCCACACCCTTGTCGAAATACCAGCCTGTCAGGTCGAGCGGCGTGGAGCCGGGGTTGAAGAGTTCGATGAATTCGACGCGCAGAGTTTTGTCTTCATGGTCGCAATGGATTTCGTTGATCACGACCTCCAGTGCTGATGTGGCCGGCGTGGTGAAACTCTCAGTCGCCGGTGCCCATGCGGTGCCTGCGACATTCACGGCGCGGGCGCGGAAGTAATACGTGGTCGAAGGTGCGAGGCCGGTCACGAGTTTTGAAAACGCGGCACTTTGCACGCCGGCAGATGCGGCGTTTGCCCACGATGCCACCGTGGTGCCGCCGTCGGACGGACCCCAGTGGATGGTCACGTCGGGCGGCGCGTTGCCGGTGCCCGTCACCTGGCCGCGGAGCGTGGCCCAGAAGATCGAGATGTTGGTGGCGGCCTGATTCACCACGGTTGGCGGCGACGGCGCAGGGGTGTTGAAGGACGCGCTGGCGGGTGCCCAGACGGTGCTGACCGCATTGGCCGCACGGGCGCGGAAATAG
>JANNVM010001298.1:0-10975 GCA_031414455.1 Verrucomicrobiota bacterium | reverse complement strand
AAGAACTGGCCAACGCGGATGTCGCCGTCATCAGCGCGAACCACGGCAGCTTCAGCGGCGTGCCGTTCCGTGCGGCTCTCAATGATTTCATCAATGCGAAGAAGGGCCTCGTGCTCCTGCATCCCGGTCTCTGGTACAACTGGGGCGGCTGGCCGGAATACAATAAGGAAATCGCCGGCGGCGGCAGCCGCGGGCATGACCCGCTGGGCGAGTTTGAGGTGAAAGTCAGCCAGCCGGAGCACCCGCTCGTCAAAGGCGTGGCTGCGCCCTTCAAGATCACCGACGAACTCTACTACTACACCGCCGACCCCGCCGGCACGCCCATCGAGGAGCTGGCCAGCGCCACCAGCACGAAGAAGCCAGGGGACTATCCGCAGGTCTTCGTGGTGAAGCACCCGAAAACCAAAATCGCCGGCCTCACCCTCGGCCACGACGCTCGCGCGCATGAGTTGGAGCAATACAAGACGCTCCTCCTCAATGCCGTGAAGTGGGTAAAGTGACGGGGAGCGGCGTGGTTGCCCATCACTATTCCCTAAACAAATGCGGGCAACTCAGAGCCGTCATCGCAGCGATGAAGCCGCTTCACGGCGGTGGAGCCGGGGGACGACGCGAAGCACGATCCGCGTTATCCGTTTAGGTTTGAAATTCCCCGCGCGTCGTCCCCATGGAATCACTCTGCCGGCGGCAGCGGCTCGAAATGATCCAGCGGCCTGACCAGATTCACCGGCAGCGGGCGCTGCCGTTCGTAGATGTTGCGGCCAAGAAGCGGTGAGGTCGCGTAAGTGGTGAACATCATTTCCAGTTTGGCATCAATGTTGTCCACATGGTGCAGGACGATGGCTTCCGGCGTTTTAGGCAGGACGGGCGAGCCGAATTGATATTCGCCGTGATGACTGCCGATGAGGTGGAGCAGATGCAGGCGCACTTCCTCGGATGCCGGTTCCAGCGTGAGCCAGCCGGCGGCTTCGTCGCTCTCGATGAGTTTCCGCCAGAGTTTGTTGACGAGTTCGATGCCGAGCGGGATGTGGCCCATGAGTTCCCCGTGTTCGTTGAAGGGCATGGTGAAGCCGCCTTCGGTATAACAGTTCTCCCAGAGTTTGCCGCAGTCGTGAAACAGCACGCCGGTGATGACGAGATCGCGGTTCACCCGGGGATAGACGCTGCAAATGACGGCGGCCGTGCGCATCATCTGCGCCGTGTGTTCGACGAGCCCGCCACGGCGGGCATGGTGATATTCGCGTGCGGCACCGGTGCGTTTGAGCCGCTCGCCGAAATCGTTAAGAAACGTCTGCCCCAGTGCGCGCAGCCGGGGGTCGGCTACCGCTCCGATAAATGCCGCGAGGTCCGTGAAGTCGTGCGCCTGCTTTTCCCGCAGTGCCGGCGGGCCGCCGAGCAACGCCTCGCGCTCATCGTCCTCCAGCGCGCGCAGTTTCCAGCCGCGCGGCTCAAGGCCGTATTGATTCACCGCCCACTCACCCGTCAGCGCGATGAACGTCTGGGCCTTCAATTCCCGGGCCTGTCCGTAGCCCGCCGCATCCGACCAGACGCGCAGGGTGAACCCGTCCTCCGCATCCGACAGCTTCAGTTCCAGAAATTCCCCGCCGGATTTGGTCGGTTTGATCTGCGAAGATTCCACCTGCACCCACACCTCCGCACTTACCGGTGCCGCGGCGGCGGATTGTTTCACTTCGGGGATCGTCAGTATTTCCATGCCGCGGTTTAGCGGGAGCTGCGGCGGGCGGTCAATACGAATTGCGGAGATTCCTCAAGCCGCACGATAGAGCCGAAGAGAGGCGGTTTGGCAGGACTCGCGGGGAAATTTGCGGCATCGCCGCTCTCCGCCTCCTAATCTTAAATGGATCGGAAATTAGACCGGTGCAACCTGCCGGCGGCGCTTATAGTGAGCAAACTCTCCTCACATGAAATGGTCCCTGCGCCTCGGGCGCTTCCTCGGCATTGACGTCTTCCTGCACTTCACCTTCCTGATTTTTCTGGCGGTGATCTGGTACTTCACGCGGGAGTCGGGTCTGATTTTTCTCGCCTTCTTCATCGCGGCGTTTACCTGCGTGGTGCTTCACGAATACGGACATGCCCTGACAGCGCGGCGCTACGGGATCGGAACACACGACATTACCCTGCTGCCCATTGGCGGGGTGGCCCGGCTCGAGAAAATGCCGTCCAATCCGAGGCAGGAACTGATCGTGGCCCTCGCCGGACCGGCGGTGAATCTGGTGATCGCCGGGATTCTGTTTGGCATTTGCACGCTCGCCGGCATTCCGGTGATGCACAGGGTGGACAGTGTTCTCACTGGACGCGCCGATTTCGTGGTGACGCTGATGTGGTGGAATGTGACGATGATCGTTTTCAACATGCTCCCGGCCTTTCCCATGGATGGTGGCCGTGTGCTGCGGGCGTTTCTCGCGATGCGGATGGATTACGCAAGAGCCACACGCTGGGCAGCGGCAGTGGGACGTGTCATGGCCATGCTCTTCGCGTGGTACGCCATTTTTGTAGTTAGCCATCCCATGCTGATCGTCATTGCCTTCTTCGTCTGGATCGGAGCCGGAGAGGAAGCGGCGGCCGCGGAACAAAAAGTGATGCTCGACGGCGTGCGGGTGCGCGATGCCATGATGGTGGACTTCCGGCGTGTGGGGCCTGACGAAACGTCGGGCACCGCGGCGCAGCTCATTCTCCAGGGATGGCAAACGGACTTCCCGGTGGTCTTCGACGGCAAGGTGGTGGGGATCGTTACCTGGCAGGATGTCATCGCCGCGCTCAACGTCGCCCATACGGTTTCTGTGAGCGCCTTCATGCGGCACCCGGTGCCCTCGTGCCAGCCGAATGAGAATCTTGAAGACGTGCTCGACCGGATGAGGCTGGCTGGCCTGCCACTGCTGCCGGTGATTGAGGATGAGCGCCTGCTCGGACTGGTGACGCCGGAAAATACCGTGGAGTTCCTGCAGATCCGCCGGGCGCTGGCGCATAAATCTCAATGAAGTGATGACCCCGGACCGTCCGCCGGAGCCGTCAGGGCAGGGGAGCGGCTGACGGTCAGGGCGATTCGCGTGATCCAACCCGGCTTAACGGATTCGATTTGTTACTTGCGAGGAGCTATCGAAGGCATTCGGGTTCAGCGGGCCGCCGGGAGGGACTTCAGCGGCACGTCGCAGAAGGTCAGCGCAGCGATGCCATTCGCCCCTTCCAGCAGGGTCACCTGGTTCCACTCGACTTCCTTCAGGTAGGTGATCTTCGTCGCGGTGGATGGCTCCTTCAGTTTCAGGGTGAGCACATTTCCTGCGATACTGCCGGACGCGATTTTACCTTTCTCCCCATCCAGATAGAATTGTCCGGCGAGGGCATCTTTCCACTTCACGGGCTGATCGAATTGCAGTGCGACTTCATCCTCCCGTGCGCTCGCGTATCCCGCGTGCAGAAGGTTGGGAGGATTGACGGTGACGGCGGACATTTTTCCGTAGAGATCGCGCTCCATCTGCGGCTGGACGAGGTTTGCGATCTCTGCCCAGCCGATGAGCGGGAAGTGACAGGGCCCCGGCGGCACGATGCCGAGCGTGGACATGATGCTCATGTTGGAATACAACTGCGGCAGGGTCCGCTGTTTTTCGCGCAGCATGTCGCCCGAGCCCCGGCGACCGCCCATGCTGCAGGAATCCGGCCAGATCTGGAAAACGTAATAGTGCTGCACGTTCGGGAAGTCCTGTTTCCAGCCGGCGGACATTTCCACGAAGAGCTGCTGATACGTCTCCCAGCCGTAGCCGCCGGTGGGTCCGTCAGAACCCTGGTCGTTCTCACCCTGATGCCACAGAATCGCCCGGATGCCGTGCGTGAGCCTTGTCTGCCGCACGCGCCAAAGCATCCGTCCGTAGATGGTAGTAAGGTCGGCCGGGTTATCGGCGCTGCGCTGGTGTTGATCAACGCGCGTGCCGCCCGCGGCGGCGTTGATGATGAAAACGGGCACCTGCTGGCTGGCCACGAGTTGCTTCGCCAGTTCCATGCCCCACCACCCAAGCTCGGCCTTTTCACCGTTCTCCGCCTTCCAGACAGGACGGCACCAGAGATTGCCGGCGTTCGCTTTCTCATCACCCTGCGGGCGTCCGTAGCTGCGAATCCACTCGCTGGTTTCCGGCGGGGATTTTTCTCCGGTGTCGGTCGCGAGGGCATTCGACTGGCCATCAATGATGAAGGCATCGCCGCAGACCAGATCGCCCACCGTTTCCTTCACGGTATCCTGCCCGCCGGATCCGGTGCCGAACTCCACTTTGTAACGGACGAGCCCGGGCTTCAGCTTTGTTGATAAGGCATAGGACTTGTCAGCAGCGGGCACGGCGGTTTCCGTTTTGATGAGTTTGTTGTCGGCGTAGAGCCTGAGGAAGGCAGCGTCGGCGGCTTCGGTGAGTGTGCCGTTCCAGAGGAGTGTCCCTTCGTTTTTGTCATCCCGGGCATAGAATTGTCCCTCCAGCGGCTTCTCGTCTTTGTCAGGACTGCGCGCGACCCACGGATCGCTTTTTGGTTCGGTGACTTCGATTTCCACCGATTGCGAAACCGGCGCGCCGCCGTTGCTGATCGTCGCGGTGACCGTCAGCCTGCCACTGTTCTGCGCGCGCTTCAGCACGAGTTTGTCCGGCGCGATTTCCTTGATCACCGCAAACGGTCCCACGCTCCACACAGTCTTGATTTCTCCCGGGCCTCCTGAAATCACCGGAGCGACTTCGATCGTTGCCCGGCCGTCCCATGTCTTCGGCGCGTTCAGCGTGAACACCGGATCGGGAATCGCCTCTTTCACCGAAATCGCGACGTCCTTTGTCTCCACCTTGTCCGCAAAGACCGCCTTGCATTGCATCGTCACCACTTTGTCGCCCGTTACGCGGCCGGCGTCGAAGGTGAACCCAAAGCGGTCCACCGCGGCGACGCGCTCCACGCCGTCGCTTTTTAGAATCCAGTAAATCTTCTGCGCAGTGGGTGCCTTGAGGGTGAAGGCAACGCTATTGCCTTCCTGCACGGTCGCCGCCGCGGGCGTCACGGTGAAAGCCGTTTGCCCGGCGATCATCGGGACCACCGGACCCACCAGCGTTTGCAGTGCCTTCTGGTTTTCATACTGTAGCTTCACCCAGTCCGGTGAGCGCGTCACTTTTGAAATCCGCACCTCATCGACATCGCCCTCGAAATCGTAGTTCCGGTACCAGCCACCGACATAGAGCCGCGCCGGGGATTTGATGGCCAGCGGGGCGTTTGGTGTTTTCGTGGTGCTGCTGAGCACCCCGTTCACATAGATTCGCGAGTCTCCCTTTTCATAAGTATGGAAGATATGCACCCATTCATTCATCGGCATCCGCCCTTCGCTCGAAACATCCGCGCCGGAAAAATAGCACTCCATCTTCACGTGCGGCGGACTCATGAAGTGCATGACCACCTTGCCCTGCCCGTGCTCATTGCCCCATGCCATGACTCTGCCGTTCACCTTTTCCGCGCGGAACCATGCCTCGGTGCTGTGAGGGTTCGCTCCCGTGGGAAAGGTCGTGATGTTTTCGCCGCAGAAAATCCCCTGCCGCCCCGCCAGATGTCTTGCGGTGCCGATCATGCCGGCAGTCGCGTTCGTCCCCTCATCTTCCGCTTTCACTGACCCCGTCTCATCCCGCACCGCATCGCCCATGTGGAGGACGGTTAGGAATCCGTTCGTCTCATTGAACACAGCCTTTCCGTCCGACGCGCTCTCTGCGTCTGTCTTGCCCCAATGCATGCGCAGCTCCTGCCGCGCATTGCCACTAATCTTCGGCACGCGCACCCAGACACTCGCCTCACCGGTCGCCGCATTCCATTCCTCGACCTGACAGGGCAGAGGCTTGCCCTCCGCGGAAAAGCGCACGTCCTCTCCATTCGGTTTCGCGGCAGAGAAGTCGAAGAAATCCCGGTGCAGCCGCACCAGCACGGGAAAGCCCTCGACGACGGCATTCGCCTGAAGGCTGGCCCCGTCCGCCGTCGTGTTCAGGAATAGCGAGCCGGTGTGTTTCCAGCTGTCGTACTGGGCCGGCGCACGGCCGGCGCCGGCCATGAGAACGAGAGCGGTGAGAAGATTCGAGAAGCGCATGATAGTGATAGGATATATGGATGGCTGAACGGGAAAGCCGGATCACTGTTCGGCGTAATCGCGGCCGCTGTAGCTGGCAATCACGCTCTGCTGCCAGGCCTGCAATTCTGATTTCATGCGCTCGACCACATCCGGGTGTCCGGCGGCGATGTCGTGCTGCTCGGTGCGATCGGCGGCGATGTCGTAGAGTTCCCAGTGATCGGATTTGCTCTTCACCAGTTTGAACTGGTTGTCGTTCCATGCGGAAGGGCCGGAGTTGGGTGTGAGGTTTTTCTGGTCGCCCGCGAACTGCCAGAAGCCCATCGGCTGCGGGCGCGTCTTCATTTTGCCCTCGATAAGCGGGAGCAGGCTGATGCCGTCGAGCGGGACGGGGTGCGCCACGTTGATTTGCAGCAGGTCCACGATCGTCGGGAAAATGTCCACGACTCCGGCAGGGATGTCGGTCACGGCGGGTTGGATGCGCGCGGGCCATTCGATGATGCCGGGCACTCGGATACCGCCTTCCCACATGTCGCCTTTGCGTCCGCGCAGGTCCGCGTTCGTGCCGTGGGCGCCGGGCTTTTTCGGGTCGAGCCAGCCGCCGTTGTCGCTGGAGAACCAGAGCATCGTGTTGTCAGCGATTCCGAGTTTGCGCAGCCCGGCGCGCAGTGTGCCGAGGCTGCGATCCACGGCGATGATTTCGCCGTAGTAGCCGGAGCCGTCCGCGGCTGCGAGGTCGGCGGGGAGCGGCTGATGCGGTGCGTGCGGACTGCCAAACCACACGACGGCGAAGAACGGCGTCTTCTTCTCCGCCGCTGCGCCGATGAATTTCAGCGCCTCGCTGACGATGACCTCCGAGCCATCGCCACTCGCTTTCTCCGGCACGCCGTTGCGGCCAAAGGTCCAGTCGGTCTCAAAATAATTGCTGACGGAAAAAGACTCATCGAACCCAAGCTGACGCGGCGCAAGCGGGTCGGCGTCGGTGATGATTTTGCCCGGCCCCGCCACGCCGTTGAGATGCCATTTCCCAAAGTGCCCCGTCGCGTAGCCTGCGTGTTTCACGAGCTGCGCGATGGTCGTCTCGTTTTTTCGCAGCGGCATCCCCGGCCAGAAAACACCCATGCGATTCGGATGCCGCCCGGTCATCACGCTGGCCCGCGTGGGCGAGCAGGTCTGCTGCGCGTAGAAGCGATTGAAGCGCAGACCCGCGGCGGCCATCGCATCCATGTTCGGCGTCTTGATTTTCGTCAGGCCATTGTAACTCACATCGCCCCAGCCCTGATCGTCGGTCATGCAAAGAATCACGTTAGGCAGAGGCGCGGGTCCGGGCTCAGCGGGAGGCGGAGACCCGGCGGATGGTGCGACCGGGCGATATTCGCCGGGGGTCAATTCGCCGTCGCCGTCTTTGTCCAGCTTCCTGAGTGCTTCCGGCGCGTTTTTGATTTCGTCCGCGTCCAGCCGGTGATCCCCGTTGGCATCGAGTGCCTGCATCAGCGGGGGGAACGGCGGACGATCTGCTCCGGGCGGGCGCGGCGCGCCCGGGCCATCCTCCATAATCCCTCGCGGCGGGCCGCCAGGGGGCACGCGACCGGGGCCGCCGCCGGGCGGGCGGTCGCCCTTGTTGAAACTCGGGTCGGGCGTTCCCCGCCACATACGGGGCACGAACGGGAACTCCGCAGTGAGGCAATAGTAATACGTGCCGTCAGGAAATTCCGGCGTCACGCCGCTGCGTCCGTTGCAGTCGTCGAGATCGCCGCTGTCCATCACAAATTCAAAATCCTGCGTAAAGCGCCCGTCGTAGTTGCCGCCCGGTCCGCCGTCCTGCGCCGGACGCGCCCCCTGATTGAGCCGGTAGCTGGCTTTCATTTTGCGCAGGGCGCTCTTCCCGTCCTTCGCCGCTATGTGCGCCCATGCGCTGTAGATGGGAAAGCCGTCGGCGGCCCAGCCAAGATGCCGCATTTGTCTCCCGTCCCCGCCGAGACGCTCCACCAGTCCGGACGGAAGGGCGTGATAATGATAGGATCCATTCGGCTGCACATGGGCATTGTGCTCATCGAGGCCGAGATTCAGGAACCCCGTGGCCGCCTCGTAGCGCCAGCCGGAGCGCGGATCGTTGTTCCATGTCTCCGCCGTGCCGGGCTCAAACGGCACGCCGTTCAAGGCCACGCCCCACCACCAGCCGCCGCGGCGCTCCGGCGCGTCTGCGACCTTCGGCTTCAGCGGAACACGGAAGGTGTAGTTCTGCGGGGCGAGAGAGTTGGGATTCCCGCGCCGGGGAAAAGCGCCCGGCGCATGTTCCGGCCAGCCGTTTGATTTGATGATGCGAAAGTCCCCCTCCGTCGTGATGCTGACGGAGTTCGAGGGGCTTGCGGCAGATGGCGGGTTCGTATTCGCGACGCCGGCTGTATCGTCATGGCCGGGATGCGCCCGGGCCGTCGCACTCAGGAGGCAAAGTGCCAGCAGCGCCGCGGGGAGCCAGTCGAGTTGTGGAGTGAGCAGTCGTTTCATTTTAATTGTAAGTTCGAGAGCCGGGAAGACAAAGAGGGCCTGCGGATCGTAAGTTGCAAGCCCGGTGCGTGTCGCCTTGTGAAAGCGTCTGGAGAAATTGGCCGCGCCGCCTGAATCCTGCTGGCGGCACGCGGCACCGCGCTCCCGTTCACCCCCCGTTGCGGAACCTGCCAATGACGCCACCCTCGACAAGCAAAGTCCTTTCAGAGGAAATCGAAACCGTCCGTCCAATAACAATTCAATCAAACGCAACCCGATGATTCATCATTCCACCACCCGCCGCCGGCTGCTCGCGGCTTCCACCCTGGGCGCAGTGCCATTCATCCTCCCGTCGTATCTCCGGGCTGCGGACACGGTGCCTTCGAAGCGGATCACCATGGGCTTCATCGGGATGGGCACCCAGGGACGGGGACTGCTGGGCGGCTTCCTCGGGGACCGTGAAGTCCAGGTGGTGGCTGTATGCGACGTGGATACTAACCGGCGGGAAGCGGCGAAGAAAACCGTGGAGGGTGCCTATGGAGCAAACCGCCCGGAGGGCTGGAAGGGGTGTGATGCTCTCAACAACCACGAAGACCTGCTGGCCCGCACGGACATTGATGCGGTGTGCATCGCCACGCCGGACCACTGGCATGCCATCATCACCGTGGCAGCACTGAAGGCAGGTAAGGATGTCTACTGTGAGAAGCCGCTGACGCATAACATCCACGAGGCCATCACGGTCATGGCCACGGTGAAGGCCACCGGGCGGGTGCTGCAGACGGGTTCCATGCAGCGCTCCATGGCGGAGTTTCGGATTGCCTGCGAACTGGTGCTCAATGGCGTCGTAGGGAAGATCAGTCACGTGCATGTGAACTTTAGCGGGCCCGCGCGCCCGAATGATTTGCCGGAGGAGGCTGCGGAGCCCGGGCTCGACTGGGACCGCTGGCTCGGGCCGGCACCGCTGGCGAAATACAACTCTGCATTGGCTCCACGCGGCGTGCATGGCCATTACCCCGCATGGCGGTCGTATTCGGAATACGGCGGGGGCGGCGTCACGGACTTCGGTGCCCATCACCTTGACATAGCCCAGTGGGGACTGGGCGAGGAAGGGCCCGTGGCCATCAAGGCACCGGCAGGGGCCAGAGAAGCCTTCGCCGCAAAGAAGACCGAAGATTTGCGCGGCTGCGAACTCACCTACGCCAGCGGCGTGGTGGTCAGGCAAGTCCATGGATTTGGTGTCGAGTTCTTCGGTGCCGATGGTGTGGTGCGGGTGGACCGGGGCAAATTCGAACTCTCCTTCGAGAAGAAGAAGGCCAGCGTGGACCCCGGCAACGCCGATGGCATTGAGCGCCGGGCTCTCGCTGCTGAGAAGAACTTCCTCGGCGACGCCAAAGTGCGCCTCTATAAGAGCGCGAATCACCTGTCGGATTTCATCCAGTGCGTGCGCAGCCGTCGAAAGCCTGTCGCCAGTGAAATCGCGGGCGGCACCACGGCCATCGCCTGCCATCTCATGGGCATCGCCGACCGCACCGCTACGGACGTAAAATGGGATCCGGTGAAGCGCGAACTGGTCGGCAATGCCATCGACGCGAAGGAACTGACCCGCGAATATCGCGGCACCTGGCGCGTGTGACCGTCTGCTTAGAAATCCGCCTCATTCCAGTTCGTCCCGTATGAAACCAATCGGCCTTTCCTGGCCACGCCCATGTAGAAGCACCGTGCCACGGGCCATGCTTCTGTCGCTGCCATTCCTGTTCCTGAGCACCACCATTGCCGCGCCGGTTCCGGCGGCTGGTGCGGCGGCGGAGTCACCCCTCGCAACAGCTGAGCGGGCTGCTCATTTTGAGGAAGCACTGCTCCGGGCCAGGGCGACCGGCAAGGACATCGTCGTCCTGCAGCGGGGCAGTGACTGGAATCGGCTCGGCGAGATGCTCTACCACGACGTCTGGCTAAAGGAAGAATTCGCGCGCGCGCTGGGCGACCGGTTTATCCTGATGACGGTGGACCTTCCCGAACAGGAAGGCGCTCAGGCCCTGGAGGGGCCGTTTTCCCCTGCGGATGGGGTTTTGTCTAACAGGGTGAAGCCCGTGCCCGTTCCAACGCCGTCCGTGAGGATCGCAACCCTAACGGGTGGCGACACTCCGCTGCCTGCGAATGAAGTGACGCTGGTGGAATCGCCGGGCGGGGCGATTTTCAAGCAGCGCACCGATGGCGCATGGGTGGCAGAGGGGCCGCATCCGGTGCATGATATCCTGACTCTAACGCTGAAGACGGCGGGCGGGGGACAGGTGCTGCGGCTGGATTTTCCCACCGATCCCAGTCAACCCGGGGGAGGACCAGGGCGGGCGGCGAACGGGAATTTTGTCCTGACGGAAGTGGAGGTGCAGTCGGGGGCCACTCCGATGA
>JANNVM010001297.1:0-7532 GCA_031414455.1 Verrucomicrobiota bacterium | reverse complement strand
GAGATCATGGCTGGCAAGACCCGCAAGCTGCACCTCTTCATCACCCACACGCACTGGGACCACATCCAGGGGTTCCCTTTCTTCAACCCCGCCTACGATCCCGATTTTGAGATCGTCGTTTACGGCTCCACCGGCTTCGGCAAAAGCCTTGAGGCGATCTTCCGTGGTCAGCTGGACCGCGACTATTTTCCCGTACAGATTGAGGACATGCGCTCAAAGCTGCACTTTCACAATCTGCCCGATACCCCCATCGAGATCGGCGGCGCGAAGGTCACCTGGGAATTCGCTCACCATCCTCTGCCGACCGTCGGATACAAAATTGAAGCCGCCGGGCACACGCTCGTGTGGATGCCGGACAATGAGTTTCTGCAAGGCTACACCGGACCACCCCATGCGCTCACATGTCAGGATTTGATTGTTGCGCCATTTGAGAAAATCATCGCATTCCTGTCCGGTGTGGAGGTGCTCATCCACGAGGCGCAATACACGCCTGAAGAATACCCGAAGAAAATCGGCTGGGGTCACAGTTCCGTTCCCAACGCCTGTCTGCTCATGAAACTCGCCGGCATTCGCCGTTGGATCGTCACGCACCATGATCCCAACCATGATGACGCCTTCCTCGAAAAGAAACTCAATCTCACCCGCCAGATTCTTGAGGAGATCGGCCACTCGATGCCCGTCTCCCACGGCTACGACGGCATGTCAGAGCTCCTCTAGCCGCCATTCAAGCCCCCCCTGGACTCAACCGCAGTAAACCATGAGCACGGAGAAGATCCCCCGCGACAACGGCTCGATTCCCTCGCGTCCAGGCAGGCTGCGCCGTTTCCAGGTCGGGCACACGGTGCTGATTCTCGCCTGCCTGCTGGTGCTGGGGATTGCCGCGCAGGTGTGGCATCTCAGCCGGCTTCAGGCCAAACTCGTCACTGACATGGCGACGCAAGGCACCGCCCTGCGGTCGCAGACGCTGGAGGAATTGCGCGCGGTCGTGGCGGAGTCGCAAAAGGGACTGCGTGACAGCTACGTCGCACTCGGGGCGCTTTCAGTCCTCATTTCCGCGCTCGGGCTGGTCGCCGGACGACTGCGGCGCGCGTCCGCTGAACTCGAGCAGCGGGCGCAAGCGCGCGCTGGAGAACTGCAAGCCGCCAACGCATCCCTCACCGATTTCAAGGCCGCACTCGACGAGCACGGCATTGTCGCCATCACGGATGCGCGCGGAACCATCACCTACGCCAACGATAAATTCTGCGCGATCTCCAGGTATGCGCGGGAGGAACTGGTCGGCCACGATCACCGCATGATTAATTCGGGGCATCATCCGAAAGCCTATATCCGCGAGCTTTGGCAGACGATCACCAGCGGGCAGGTGTGGCAGGGCGAGTTCTGCAACCGCGCCAAAGACGGCTCCCTCTACTGGGTGGATTCCACCATCGTCCCGCTCCTTGGTCCGGACGGGAAACCGCACTCGTATATTGCGATCCGGACGGACATCACCCAGCGGAAAGCGGCCGAGGAATCATTGAGCCGCTCGGAAGTGAAGTTCCGCACCCTCTTTGATTCCACCAATGACGCGGTGATGCTGCTGGACGAAAAGGGGTTCTTTGACTGCAACCCGGCGACACTTAAAGTAATGGGCTGCGCGAGCCGCGAGGAATTCTGTTCGAAACATCCCGCCGACCTTTCTCCGCCCATGCAGCCATGCGGCACGGACTCCCTGACGCTGGCCCGGGAGCGGATCGCCGCGGCGATAGCCACGGGGCGTCAGCACTTCGAGTGGGTGCATCAGCGGGTTGACACCGGCGCGCCGTTCCCCGCCGAGGTGCTGCTCAGTGCCATGCAACTTGATGGACGGCCAGTGCTTCAGGCCGTGGTCCGCGACATCACCGGGCGCAAACGGGCCGCGACGGAACTGGAGTCGGTCAACGCATCACTCGTTGTTGCCCGCGACACCGCGAATGCCGCCACCCTCGCCAAGAGCGAGTTTCTGGCTAACATGAGCCACGAGATCCGTACGCCCATGAACGGCGTGCTGGGCATGATCAGCCTGTTGCTGGATACAGACCTGACCGGGGAACAGCGGCGTTACGCCCGCACCGTCCGCGCCAGCGGCAACGCGCTCCTCATTCTCATCAACAACATTCTTGATCTCTCCAAGATCGAGGCCCGGAAACTCGATCTCGAATTGATGGATTTCAGTCTGCACGAACTGCTCGACGATTTCGCCGGGATCATGGCGCTGCAGGCGCACGAGAAAGGGCTGGTATTAGGATGCGTGGTGGCACCGGATGTGCCTTCGGACCTCCGGGGCGATCCGGGCCGCTTGCGGCAGATTCTCATCAACCTGACCGGTAACGCGATCAAGTTTACGTCCCGGGGCGAAGTCATCATCCGTGTCAGCGTGGTCTCGGAAACCCCGGGCGATGTCCAATTGCGGTTTACCGTGCAGGATAACGGGATCGGCATCCCGCGGGACAAACTTGGCAAACTGTTCACCAAGTTCTCGCAAGTCGATTCCTCGACCACCCGCGTCTATGGCGGCACGGGCCTGGGCCTGGTGATTTCCAAGGAACTGGCGGAATTGATGGGAGGCGAGAGCGGCGTTCAGAGCGAGGCGGGCAAGGGTTCGGAATTCTGGTTCACGGTGCGCCTTGCCAAAGCACCGGCCTGCGAATCCGCTGTCGCGGCGGATTACACGATCCTGCAAGGGGCGCGCGTGCTGATTGTTGATGACACCGCCGTCAATCGGGAGATTTTCATGGTCTTGCTGAAGTCCTGGGGACTGCGGCCCGCCGAGGCCCTTGATGGACCTGCTGCCCTGCAGGCGCTGACTCAAGCCAGCGCCGACGGGGATCCTTTTGTGCTTGCCATTTTGGACATGCAGATGCCCGGCATGGATGGAGTATCCCTTGGCCGTGCCATCAAAACCGATCCCGGCCTGAAGGACACCCGACTGGTGATGTGTACCTCCCTCGGTCAGTTGAGCTGCGATCAACTCTGGGAGGAAACCGGTTTTGTCGCCGCGCTCACCAAACCCGTGCGGCGGCAGGAACTGCGTGAAGCACTGAAGGTGGCCCTCACTGGCAGGAAAGCCGAATCACCCCTGTCGAACCCGGTGCCCGGCTCCGCCCTGGGACATGGCTTGAGCTCAGCCCGTATCCTCGTCGCCGAGGACAATATTACCAGCCAGCTGGTGGCCGTGGCCATCCTCGAAAAACTGGGGCAGAGAGCCAACGCGGTCGCCAACGGTGCTGAGGTCGTCCAGGCCCTCGAAACCATCCCCTACGACCTCGTGCTCATGGACGTGCAAATGCCGGAAATGGATGGGTTCGAGGCGACCCGGCGAATCCGCGATCCGAAATCGCGCGTCCTCAATCACAAAGTGCCCATTATCGCCATGACCGCCCATGCTTTACAGGGTGACCGGGAGAAATGCCTGGAGGCGGGCATGGACGATTACGTCAGTAAACCGGTCGAAGTATCGGCGCTGGTCGCGGCCCTGAAAAAGTGGTTGAAGCCAAAAACCAGAGGCCGTCAACCACCGAAGGATGAGACCAAAAAAGCGATCGGGATCCCCACGGGTGAAATGGGAATCCCCGTCTTCGATCGTACTGCTCTGATGAATCAAGTGATGAACGACGAGGAACTGGCCCGTACGGTGACCGGAGTGTTTCTGGGGGATATGCCCGGCGAAATCAGGCACTTGAAGAACTCTGCGGCGGCGGGAGATGTCCGCCACGTCGAACTCCAGGCCCACAAAATCAAAGGCGCCTGCGGCACCGTGGGGGGAGCAGCCTTGTGTGCCCTCGCCGCGGCGCTGGAGCAAGCCGGCAGGACCGGGGACCTCGCCACGATTTCAGCCCGGCTGGCGGAATTGGACCTGCAGTTTACCGCGCTGAAGGAAGCACTAACCGATGACATCCTGAAGCGTTAGTCGGACGGAAGACCCTGATCCGGCGAGACCCCCGTGCCTGGAGATATCCGGCTGAACGATTCCGTGCATGAGCACTTTGGCTTCCCGCGGCGAATCGCTGACAAACCTGAAAACGAAGATGAACTGACATGGTGCGGGATTTGCCTCCGAATAACCCGCCTGCCGGTGCTTCGGCGGCGGCCCAAAGCCGCCCCAGGCGTTCGTCAACGTATGGCGGGAGCAACTCGAAACGCTGTTTGACCGGTGCAGTGCCGTGCATTCCAGCAACGTGCCACAACCCTAAACACTATTTGCGATACCTGTTGCCTGGCAAACTCTAACAGCAGCGGGGCGGTGACTCCGGGACCGGAGTTCGCGGGCGCAGGTGACTCTCACTTCCCCTCCACCATCGGCAGCCCCTCAATGTCCGGTTCCAGCATCGCGCCCCCCCCCGGGCCAGCAAACGCGGTGGATACCCGGAGGGGCTGGTGAAGACGCTGAGGATGGAGGGGCCATAGATGTCGGCGTAGAGGACTTCGATGGGGTATTCGCCCTTCTTCAGTGTAATGGCACCGGCGTTCTGGGTGTTGGCGCCGCAACTCACGGGTTCCTCCTCCCAGAGCGTGTCGTCCTTCATCTGACCCGCGCCGCCGGTGCTGCGGACGTGACGGGACCAGTTTTGACCGCCGATGCAGAGGGCGCTGTGGTCCTCGCTGTGAATGTTGAAGCTCCACACGCCCGGGGTGGTCACGCGGACAGTGGCGACATGAAGGGCACCCGTGTTCTCCTCACAAGGGTGCCCGGGGACATCGCTGAGGGCGATCCAGCCGCCGGCAGGACACCCGGATCCCGCGATGTGGTAGTTGAGACGCGGCATGGCGTAGCGCGGGATGTCAGGTTTGAGACCGGGCAGGAACGCGTCGGGCATGGGACGGATGCTGTGGCTGTCGAGGCCCGTTAGGCTGCAGGTAGTCCACGGGCCGGCGCCCTTGCACCCGGCGGTGCCGGCGAGGAGGTCCGCGGGCCAGTGTTCGGGCAGCACGCGACCGACGGCAGGCACGCCGGCAACGGGTGCGGCAAGTTGCGTATCCCACTCAATAACGAATGATTGCGACACTTTTCATTGTCGGTGAGCCCGATCCACAAATACGCGCCGGCGGCAAACTGACGGACGAACATGTTTTCCGCCGCGCTGCCGATGGTGACAAGGTGCCCCGTCCTGTGCGTGCCGCCGCGCGGGTCTGTGGCGGCGGCGGCGACTTCCTGCGCTTTCACCCAACTGAGGGGCTCCGTGGAAGTTTGATACATATTCCATGTGCCTCCTGGCCCGAATGGCGCGCAGAACAGCCCGGCGGGCGGGGCATCGCCGGCCGCCCGCAGCGCAGCGACGCAAAGCGGGGCGGCACGAAGACAGCAGTGGAATAGCATGGCCGGGACAGAGGAGGATCCGCTGTTCCATAGGTTTTGGCTCATGACTTGTCCAATCGTGAAAAAGGCGGGAAGAGGTGTCCGGTAGAGTAGAGAGGGGGCGGCACCTGATGCCGCCGCCCTCACCCTCGTCAAACCGGACGTGCAGATTTCCCGCATCCGGCTTTCGCTTCAGACGACTCTTCCACAGAGCTTTCACAGTTGGATTAGTCCCATTCGATTGAGGTGAGCGTGGGCGCTGGTCCCGGCAGGGGGGCGCCATGAGCGCTGGCTGCGGCGGCGCAGGTGCCATGTGAGTTTGGCCCTCACGTAGCTGTTGAGGTCCCGATAGGCCTGCCGCGGACAGCCCAGCGGCCGCACTCCGGCGATGAGTTTGTCGTTTGGAATGGTGTCAAAGTACCCCGCCAGATCGGCATCGTAAACCGCGTGGCGGCCCTCTTGAAGGCTTTGCATGACGCTCTCGATGGCGTCCTGCGCGCTGCGTCCAGGCCGGAATCCGTGTGAGCAGTCCTCAAAGTTCTCCTGTTTGGCTTTGCGGCCCGGCGTCTCTCTCAACGCAAGGAGTTTCGGCCACGGAGCCAGCGATACCGTCTGGCGGCATTCGATGGCTCTCGCGTCCTTTTCTGTCATAGGTTGATCGTTCATCTTCCAATCAGCTCCTTTTGTTTCTGAGTCGGCTTGTCTGAGCCAAGGCCCCTTCGCTCCACCGGCTTTCACCGGGTTGCTTCGCTTCACTCACCCCTTCGGGGCAGCCTTGCGGGTGGCGGTCTCGCTGCGCTCGGCTCCTCACTATTACGGGCCTCTCCGACTTCCCGCACGGCGGCGGCTGCACTTATTGCTTCGTGCAGAGGCCCGCTGCGCACGTCTGACACCGTACGCGCCGCGGGGATCTCCCAAGTTCCCAACATACCTTCCTGTCGCGCTGCTCCCGACTACCCCGGAGAGTCCCTTGCAGTTGTGTGGTTGTTCCCTGCACGGATGCTGGCTTCAGATTATCCGATACCCTGGCCACTCTCATGATAGCGTTTCGAGGCTCAATGGGATTCGCTTGCGCTGCCGCTCGACGGTTCACCTCCCCGGGCTTCGACACGCAGAATTGCTCCCGCCCGCCGCCGGTTCGGCTGCATGTTTTCAACCTGTTTTCATGACTGACTCCTTTCATTCAGTTAGCTTTGTTGGATTTGTGCTTGACGCACCAGATGAACGCAGATTTTCAGCGAGTTGTGACTGACGTGCGACTCATCCTGCGGGTGTATGTGACCATGACGGCAACTCCTTCATAATTTGTGGAAATCTGTGGAATCTGTGGTCTTTATCGTCCTTTTTAGGTTTATGGTCCGCAAAATTGTGGCGGCCCCCCAGCGAACTCCGGCGGGCCGCCGGGGAACTTTTGCGGACGTCCGCCGGGACGGAGTGGACGTCCGCCAGAAATCCCGGGATACCGCCATGCCCGCCGGCGGTCCCCGCCTCGAAGCCTGACGCACCGGCCCCGGCGGAATGCCGGAATTTCTCCTCACCAGTAATCGGTGATCAGTTATCAGTTGGCAGCCTGCCGCCGGTCGCGCATCCTCAGGTGCCCGCCGGTATCGGCCCCGACCACAATTCGACAATGCCTCGACTCATCAAAGCAGCGATAGTATGCGGCGCAGTGCCTCTGGCCGCGGGCACGCTCATCTACCTGATGTGGCGGTTCACCGGCGGGGAGTTCCTCATACCGGCGGGCATCGTTACCATCGGAGCCGGGCTGATCGTATTTCTTATCGGTATCATCTGTCTGCTGAGGCAACCCTGGGACGCTGGGGGCGATCCCGTTGAATATCGTCGGCTTCGGGTGCGGGGCTTCTTCGCCCTCGTTCTACTGCTCATCAACTTCCCAATGGCGGCGTTATACACCTTTTCGGCGATGGACCTTGGGCCCCTCTACACAGTCCGCGTTCACAACGAAGGTGACAGACCAATTGAGAGTCTTGTCGTCACGGGACCCGGGGCACTCGTCGAGTTCGGTCCGATTGCTCCCGGAGGACGAGTGCAGCAGAATCTGCGTTTTGAGGGTGCCGGCACGCTTGACTTCAAGGCCCACCAGCAAGGTGCGCTGTTCAACGGTAAGTCGGATGCCTACGTCACTCGCGGCATGGGTGGGGCGTGGACGATCAGAGTCAAAGAGAAGGGCCTCTATGAGTCACACGTCGGGACGAGG
>JANNVM010001296.1:0-11043 GCA_031414455.1 Verrucomicrobiota bacterium | reverse complement strand
AAGGAATACAGGTGGGCTGGAAGCCCACGCCACGGTTGCCGCCTGCCTGTTCGCATTCTCCAGCATCGCACCGGCTGCCGAACTCTGGATTCCGCAAAACGAAATCCCCAACGCATTAAAGAGTCATCCCCGCGCCGTGCTGCTCACCCGCGGGCAGTACGAAACCCTGCAACGCGATGCCAAACCACCGGACGCCACCGCCGTCGAGGTTGCGCCGGCACCGGTCATTCTCCGCAGCCTGACAATGTCCGCGCAGCCTGCCGGTGAGATTGTTATCGCACATGCGGAAATGAGTGTGGACGTTCTCTCCGCTATACCCGCGGCGCTGCCGCTTCATTTCGAGCCGGCGATCCTCGCCGCGCTGGAACTTGATGCATCCAGTACACTCGCGATGTCAGGCGCACCGCTGCTGCCGGAGCCCCAAGGGGGCGGAACAAGCCAGCCTGGGGCAAGCGAGGCACGAGCGCAGCCCCAGGTAAACAATCAAACGAGCCACGAGCCCCAACGGGGCGAGACAATGGCCCTGCTGCCGCCGGGCCGGCACACATTGAAGGCCACGCTGCATCTGCCGGTCGCGGTCTCCGCGGCGGGGCGCACCATCGCGGTGCGGGGCACGACGGCGGGCGCATCGTCGTTCAGCCTCACCCTTCCCCTTGCGGATCGCATCGAGTCAGCGCTCGTGTGGTCCACCAAACCCGCAGCGGAAGGCAGCTCCGTCCACACCTTCACGCTGCCGCCGGGCGAGAAGCCGCACACCATCACCTGGTCCACACGCGACATCCGCGATTTGTCAGGCACTGCTTTGGTTCAATCCTGCGACTACACCTACACGGTGGATGCCGTGCGACTACACGCGGCGCTCGGTTTTCAACTGATCTCCCGCCTAACCGCGCTCCCGGCGTCGCTCACCATTCCCGTGCCGGCGGACGCGCGCATCCTTTCGGTGGAAGGCGCGGATGTTCTCTCATGGGAACCGGCAGAGGACAAATCCAGCCTGACCGTGACGCTAACACCGCCGGCCGACCGGCACGCGACGAGCTTCACCGTGTCGCTTGATGTGGCGCTGCCGCCCGGGGAAAACGGAAAGCCCCTCGAACTCTCGCTGCCCTTTCCGCAGGCGGCTGGTGTTCACCGCGCGTCCGGCAGATTTGTCATCCTTACGGAGGGCGATCTCCGCGTGCTCAAAGTGACGCCGCCACCACTGGCGGTGCAGAACACCCCCACCGCTGAGCAACTCGCCGCACTGTCTGGCGACTTCGCCGGCCTGTGGGACTTCGCGGCCATCACGGCGGCTCCCGCGCTGGTAGTCGAGGACCTCGCCCCGGTCTATCACGCCACCCAGGACACGCAGATCGAACTCCTGCGCGATGGCGTTCATCTCACGCGGCACCTCGGTGTGGTGCCGCGGCAGGCGAAACTGTTTTCCCTTCGCATGACACTTCCCGCCGGTGAGGAATTGATCGCGCTCACGCAAAAGGACGCCGCGCTGCTGGATTGGCGAAAGCTCTCCACCGATGCCGCGGGCACGCTGGTCGAAGTCCATTTCCCGTCCGGACTCAAGCCGGGCGATCATCCCGTGCTGCTGCTCACCTCGCGGCTTGATCCTCCGAACTGGAATGCGCTGCCCGCGACCGGCATGGATCTCTCTTTCGGCCGCGCAGTGGTCGCTGGCGCTGACAAACTCAGTGGTTTTATCGCCGTGGCCGTAGAAGACCGGTTCGCCGTCAGTACGGCGGCAGCCGCGGGACTGGAATCGCGTGATCCGTCTTCTTTGGGCGACGATGTGCCGGTGCGCGGCGGATTCGTATGGTTCGCGCCGGGAGATTTTAAACTGCCGCTGCATGTCAGTCCGAAGGTCGCGGAGTTCGATGTGCTGGTCTCCGCCTTTGCGCTGCCGCTGTTGCATGCGGTGGAGATCGAAGGCTCACTCGACCTCGACATTCGTCAGTCGGGCCTGCGCGATCTAACCGTGAAACTTCCGCCCGCCGCCGCGCCGTTTCTGCGCTTTGATACCCCGCTCGTTTCCGGCACGAAGCTGAATGCGGCGAATGGCGAATGGGCGGTGACGTTTCGCGAAGAGTTGCGCGGACGGCAGTCGCTGCGCTGGCGGATGTCGCTGCCGGTCACGGCCACGGAAGGCGGCGAGCGCGGATTCAAGGCGGAGCTTCCCGTGCTCCAGATTCCCGTCGCCCGGCGCAGCGCCACCCAGTGGGTCATGGAGGCGAACACCGACACCGAGCTTACATTCGAAACAGCCGGGTTGGAAGAGCGCGACACCCTCACCCTTCCCGCCGTCGCCGGGTATACGCCGCGGCACCGCGTTATCGCCGCGTGGAGCGCCCGCGGCAGCGATTGGAAACTGAGCCTCGCCGCCCGCCGCCATCAGCCGGCACCGCTTCCGGCACTGGTGGTGGACCGCTACGCGCTCATCACCAGCGTCTCCACCGACGGCACGCTGCGCCATCTCGCGGCGCTCACGGTGCGCACCAACGGCCAGCAATTTCTCGACCTCCCGCTGCCTGCGGACGCCCGCATCCTGACATTGCTCGTGGACAACGCACCGCAAAAACCCGCCGCCTCCGGTTCCGCGGCCCTGCGCGCGCAACTTCCCTCCGGCAGTCTGAAACCCGTCACCATTGCCCTGACATGGCAGGTGCCCGGCGAATCATGGAACGGCTCCGGCGACCGCAAGATCGAGCCCATGCGTCTCCCCGAGGACATCCCCGTGCTCGAAAGCACCTGGACACTGCGCCTGCCGGACGGTTTTGTGTATTCCGATTTCCGCAGCGACCTCCAGCGCGTGAACGGCCCCCTGCAGCCGGAACTGACGATCTTTCCTCTGAACCTCATGCCGGCGAAGCGGTCGGCAGATCGTGCGGTGAGCGAGAATTTCGTCTCCGGCGGCAGTGGCGGTGGTGGTGGCACGGTGAAGTTCCAGGTAAACCTGTCCTCCGCGCCGGATTTCTTCAGCATCGTTCAGGGTGACGCCAGCCTTGCCCGTGGCGGCAATTGGCTGGAGACTCAGGTCAAGACGATCACCGCGCGCGAGACTCTGCTTCGCGTGGTTGAAGAACTGAAGCTCGAAGAGGCATGGGGAGTTTCCGCCGACGACGCCGTGGGCAGGCTGGAAAGCATGATCGAAACCGGGCAGGAGCGCGGCACCGAGATCGTCACCCTCAATGTGCGGGACACCGATAGTGCCGAGGGCAGCCGCATCGCCAATGCCGTGGTTGCCGACTATGAAAAGCGACGCCTTGCGATCGAAGAGGAGAGAGCCAACCGGCTCCGTAAGAACGTCGCCGGGCAGGTCAGCCTCCAGGAGGGCGCCGTTGAGAAATCGCGTTTGGAGATGCTCGACGTGATGAAGAAGCACGGCATCGTGGACTTGATGCCGCTGTCGTCGGGCCAGGGCACGACCTCCGTGGTGACTCCGGGAGTCAATGAGATGCAGAAGGCCAGGGACTATGAATCCCAATTGGAGCAGGACGTGGTTCGAATGAAGACCCAACTGGAATCCTTGGTCAAACTGGAGGGTGAGCCGCTAATTACGGGAGCCTCCGAACTTGGAATCCAGAACAGCACAATTCTGAAGCTTTATCCTGAGTATCAGAGCGAACAGGCCGCAGTGAGTTCCATGGAAAAAAGCGGGTACGGAGCGACGCACCCGAAGGTGCTCGAACTCAAGGAATCAATCCGGCTGAAGCACAACCAACTACTTGCCGCCGCAGAATCCTATAAAGACAATTTGAAGGTTCAGTTGGAGAATTCCAGCAGGATGCTGGCTGACGCCAAAACACGAACGATGGACAAGACAACAGACTCCGTCGCCGAGAGGCAAAAGCAGAGTGACTATGCGACATCGAAGGTTCGCTACGAGAGCCAGATCCAGTTGCTCAACAGCATGAGAGAGCACTCCATGAAGCAGAGCGTTGACATGGGAGTGGTGAAGAAACCGATCGAAATCCTGTCCTTTGATAAGCCTGTGCAGCCCGTGGATATCGCCGGGCTGCTGCCGCTGGAGTTTGCGCTGCCGGATGAGGGCGAGGCATTTCATTTCAGCGGGCATCAGGTGCCGGGGGCGATGATGTTTTCCGCGCGCAGCCTGCATCAGGAGAGCCGTGCGGCATGGCTGTGGGTTGCGGCAGGCATCGTGGCGGCGGGTGCGCTGGCGCGTCGGCGGACGTGGTTTCGTGGATTGCTAGTAGCGCTGCTGCTGTGGCTGGTGCCGTGGGTGCTGGATGCAGGCATGGGCGCGGGGCACAAGCTGCTGCTTGGGTGGTGCCTTGGCTGCGGGTGCGTGCTGGTGTTTCGGTTTTTGGCGGGGAGACAGGTGGCCAGGATGGCCACTCCACTCGCGGCGGCGGCACTGGCCGCGATGATGACCCCGGCCGTACAGGCTGGTGGCGGCACAGCCGCTTTGGACTGCGGAGACTTGTCTCCGCTTTCAGGCTGTGGCGACTTGTCGCCGGGGGTGTGCTCTCAAACGCGGCTAATGTGCTCTCAGACCGGAGCACGCTTCCGCCGCGTGCGGAGTGTAGCGCCTATGCTCCGCACCTCTGCCACAAGTGGCACCCCCACGGAAAGCGGAGGCAAGCCTCCGCAGTCCAAAGCGGCTCCGCCGCATGCACGCCGCCCCTTGCTGCGTTGCCAAAACCCGGACAAACCCGAACCGCAGGTGCTCGTGCCCTACGATCCGGCGAAGCCGCTGGCGGAACAAAACCCGCAGCAGGTTTATGTGGACTACGAGACATTCCAGAAGCTCTGGCAGCAGGCGCGCGATCAGCGGCTGGCGAAAAATGCGCCGCCGGCACCGGCTTTGTCAGGCAAAAGTGCCGCGGTGCTTAGCGCTCTCTACGACGGGAAGATTAGCGGCGGCGTTCTGAAAGTGAAGGCCGTGCTCACCATTCACACGACAGGAGCGTGGGCGGTGCTGCCGCTGCGTGGTGATGACAAGTCGGCACCGTTCGCAGGCGCGAGCATCGCGGGCCTGACGCTGGATGAGAAAGCAGCGGTCCTTCAGGACGGCGCGCTGCTGGTGGAAAAGCCGGGACGCCATGTATTGCGCGCGTCGCTCCAGGCACCACTGACGGGCGATTGGCGTAACTATTCTCTGAAACTGCCGCTGGCTCCGGCGGCGCTCGTTTCGCTGAGTCATGGTGATGCGTCGTTGCGGCTGAAGCTGAATGGCGGGCTGCCGCTGGAAGTCAGCGAAAAACGTGAGGGCGATTACGCGTGGCGTGGCACGGCGGCGCTGGGAACGGCGAAGGAACTGCGCCTGGAGCGGCTCCCGGCGGTGACACTGGCGGCGGGTGCGGACAAGCCAACGCTGGGCGCGGTGCGCGCGCGGTTGTTCGTGACGCCAGCCATCGAGCGGCTAGATAGCCGGATAGATTTCGCCTTCGCCGGTGCCGAACGGCGCGATTTTTCATTCGCGTTCGATACGGCACTGACACCGGTGCAGATTGATATCGCGAATCTGGAATCGTGGTCGCTGCGCGAGGCTGACGGACGGCGGGTGGTGGACTTTCATTTGTCCGTGCCGGTGCGGGATGGATTCACGGCGGGCTTTCTCGCCGAGCGCGCGGCATCTGCAAATCCTGGCGACGAGCACAAAGCGCCGGCCGTCGTGCCGGCGGCGAATCGTCAGGAATACACGCTGGAAATCCTGAGCAGCGACGACCTCGACCTCGTGCCGCAAGCGAGTGGCGGCTGGGCGCGTTCGGAATTGCAGGGCATGGGCACGGCAGCGGACACGGGATTTCGCAGCGCCGGTGCATGGAAGCTGGCGGGTGTCTGGTCGCCTCTTGCCTGGGCCGAATTGGCGCGACCACTGAAGCGCAGCGCGCAGGCGGACTACGCGTGGAAGATCGCCGGCGGGATGCTGGAGACGACGGTGACGTTCACGCTGCGCGCGGGCGAGCACGAGGACTTGTCGTCGCTGATGATTCCGCTGCCGCCGGGCGCGGCGCTGCAAACGATGGACGGCGAGCGCCTCAAGGACTGGTGGCGCGCCGGCGATTCGGTGGAACTGCGTTTCGCCGGAGCCACGGCGGAAACGACGACGGTGTGGCTGGACTTCACTCAACCCATCACGGACGAGCAGCGGGCGAGCGGGTTGCCGCTGCCGTGCCTGACACTTCCCGGCTTCGATGAAGTGAAAGGTCGGGCCGTGCTGGCAACCGGGCCGGAGACGGATGTGCGGCTGCGTTTGGATGATAAGGCGGTGTTCGTGCGCGAAGTCGAAGCGGAGCAGGCGCGCGGGGACTATCTTTTCCTGCCGCCGCTGACGATACGCCGCGGATTCACATTTGAGACGCCGGTGTTTCACGCCACGGCGCTGCTGGAGGCCGTGGAGCCGAAATTCGCGGCGCGCTGGGTGCTGGGTGCGGCGGTGCAGGATACGTGGACGGAAACGCAGTTCCGCGTGGATGTGGAATTGCGTCAGGGGGCGCTGCCGGAAGTGCGTTTCGTGATGCCGGCGGGAATGCCGGAGGGGCGTGTGACAGGTGATCAGGTGCGTGAAACAGTGCGCACGGCACTGGCCGACGGGCGCGCGGAGTATCGTGTGATTTTCCAAAGCCCGGTGGCCGATGCCGCGGCGCTAATCATTGCATTGGAGTTGCCGCACGCGGGCAACATCGCGCTGCCGGACATCGAGTTTCCCGGCGCGGTGCTCACCGAGCGTTTTCTCATCATGCAGAATCTGTCATCGGGCGAGATCGTGCCTGACATAAACGCCTCTTCCGGCGTGGAAGTCCTTTCACGTGACACGATGCAGGAATTGCACTTCACGGTGCAGGGATTCACGAATCCGCTGTCATGGCGATTGAAGCCCGGCTGGAAGCTGGCCGCGGCGCATCGCGCACTGGAAGCAACGAGCGGTCCGCAGGCGGTCGTGCTGTATGCGGAATTGACGACGATGCTGCGCGCGGAAGGGCCCGAGTGGCTGCGGGCGGTTTATCATTTGCAGAATCGCGCACTGCAATTCCTCCCGCTGCGCCTGCCGGAGGGCATGGAACTGGTGAGCGCCACGGTGGCGGGATCGCCGGTGCGCGCGGACGCCGGTGTGCTTACGGACGGGAAACCCGGGCTGCTCATTCCACTCATTCAGACGCGTCCCGGTGATCTCGCGATGGATGTGGAAATCGTCTGCCGCGTGAAGAGCGGCAAAGGCAAGAGCGGCCGGACGCTGGATGACCCTGACATTCCCGGCGTCTCCATTCAGCGAACGCTGTGGAATGTGTGGACGCCGCCGGGTTATGACCTCAGCGGGGCTGACGGCAACATGGAACGGGTGGAGGAACGGAAGAACTTCCTGGAAAAACTGGAGGCGGATTTCGATGAACTGACGACACTGAGCCGGATGCAGCAAAGCTCGAAGGATTCCAAAGTGCGCCGCAATGCGCAGTTGATGTCGGAGACGATGATCGAAGGTCTGGAGCAGAAGCTGAAGGCCAAGGAGCGGGATTCGTCAGGAGACTACGGATCGTTCAGCAGCGTGCGGAGCGGGGACCGGGAACTCAGCCAGGCCCGTGAGAAACTGGAGTCGCTGAAAATGGAGCAGGCGGAGAATACGCAGGCACAGTTCGGTGATGCGGCGCGGGAAACGACGGCGGAGTTTGCCACGGCGGACAAATGGACCTGGGACTACAACTCCTCCTATCTAACCAAGCGAAGCAAGGACAGCGGCGTGGCGAAGGAGCGGCAGCAGGAACTCCTCTATACGAATCCCGTGGTGAACTCCGGTCTCGTTTCGGGCAATCAGGCGATCGTGTCCAAAATGCAGCCGGCGGGAAACACCGGCCCCGGAGCGATTCCCGTTCCAGCGCAGACGGTACGCCGCTACACCTCACAGATTTCTTCACTGAATGAAGTCCCCGCCCAACAGGTGCAGCCGGCAGCGGGCGGCCTTGGAGGGAAGGCTCTGGACGGTGCAGGGGGTGTGAGCGGCAAAGACGGCAGCAAGGAAGCCGCGCAGCAGCTCTTCAACGGTGTGCGCGGGGTGCAGCGCAGCCGGGTTGCCGCGCCAACGGAGGAAGGAAAGCCCGGGGTTCCGGCCACCCCGCCATCAACGGCACCGGCGTCCGGCCTGCTGCCAGCGCCCGCTGATGTTCCATTGACGGCATCAGACGACTCCCGCCTGCCCGCGGAGCCAGCGTTAAGGGTGCCCGCTCCACCGCCCGTCCTGAAACCAGCAGGTCGCGTTTCCATTCCCGTGAGTTTTCCGGTGGATGGAACGGTCCATCGCTTTCGCAAAGTAAATGACCGCGCGGAGCTGAGCCTGACAATGAAACCTGTGAGTCGCAGCACGTCCTCACGCTGGCTGGCGGCCGGGCTGCTTGCTGCGGGGCTCGGCGTGCTGTGGCTGGTGAACCGGAAGGGGCGGCGGCGGCAATTTAATTCTACGTTGTGACTTACTGGGAGTGGCGGGTTGCAGCCGCCATTTTGCCTCTTCGCCGCGGGCGCACTTCTTTCTCCGATTGGAAAAGTGGCCTCCGGCATGGTGATAAATTGCGGCTGCAACCCGCCACTCCCAGTGGCCGTGTCCAATGGCGCGGCACCGGAGCGATCCCGCGCGATTTGACGGATTGGGCATCCGCGGCTTTGCTCCGGGATTATGTTCCGCTTACTCCTCCTGTCTGTTGTCGGACTTTTTATCAATGGCGCTGCCGCGGCCGAGCCGCTGTTGAAGAAAGGCGATCGGGTGATGTTCCTCGGCGACAGCAACACGCATGATGGCCGCTATCTCATGGCGCTGGATCTCATCGTGCGCTGCCGGATGCCGGATACGCCGGTGGAAATCATCAATCTTGGGCTGGCCAGCGAAACACTGAGCGGCACGAGCGAGAAGCAGCATCCGTGGCCGCGTCCGGATGTGCATGAGCGGGCGGCGCGGGCGATGGAGAAGGTAAAACCGACGGTGGTGGCGTTTTGTTATGGCATGAATGACGGCATCTACTCTCCGCCGGATGCGGAGCGGGTGGCGAAGTATCAGGCTGGTGTGCGCGATCTCATTGCGATGAGCCGGGCGGCGGGCGCGCGGGTCGTGATCCTGACGCCGCCGCCGTTCGATCCGCTATCGTATAAAGGCGAACTCGCACCGGACGGGCACGATGATTACGGCTTCAAAACACCGTGGCGGAATTACAACCAGACTCTGGCGGGTTACGCTGCCTGGCTGCGGGACACGCCGGACCTTGCGGATGTCGTCGTGGACCTGCACACGCCACTGACGGCGGTCATCGCGGCATGGCACAAGGTGGATCCGCAGTGGTCGAGCGGTGATGGGATTCATCCGGTGCCGGCGATTCACTGGCTGATGGCCGGGCTCGTCGCGGAAGGGCTTGGCGTGCCGGGCGCCGTGGCGGACCTGCAGCCCGGTGAGCCGGATGCGCAGGGTGGCTGGACGATGACTTTCAACGCGGCGCCGCCGGTGACGGCGCCGGAAGGCACGCCTCCGGGTTTCTTCGCGGCGGGTGGATTTCAGAAATCCGGGAACCGGTTTGAGGTGATGATTCCGAACGCTCCGCCGGCAGTGATGCGGCTGTTGAATGGCAACCGGCTGCTGGCAATGGTGACGCGCGAACAACTGGCGCGCGGTGTAGATCTCTCGCAATGGCCGGCACTCTCACTGAACCGCGATGCCAAAGCGGTGCTGCCGCTGGCACAGGAACGGCACAGGATATTGTCGGCGGCGTGGCGGGAGTATGTCGGCCATACGAGGCCGGACACGAACCGCACGGCGCTGCCGCTGGAGGAAGCGAAGGCGGCGGCGGCGAAGATTGAGGAGCAGATGGCGGTGCTGCTGAAAGTGAGGGAGGAGACGCTGCGGCTGGAGCCGGTGAGGCCGTGAAAGTTGCCACTTGGCGGACTGCGATTTCACCACATTCTCCGCGGCCATGAGTCAGCCCGTTGCGCCCACCCTAGTAATTCTCGCCGCCGGCATGAGCAGCCGTTATGGCGGCGGATCGAAACAAACCGACGACATGGGGCCCAGTGGCGAGACGCTGTTGGATTATTCGGTCTATGACGCAAAGAAGGCGGGCTTCGGACGCATCGTGTTTATTATTCGCCGCGACGGGGAAGCGGCCTTTCGTGAGCGCGTGGTGTCGCGGCTCGAGCGGCACATTCCCGTGACGCTCGCGTATCAGGATATGATGGACCTGCCGGACGGATTCGCGTTTCCCGGCGACCGCCAAAAACCGTGGGGCACCGGTCACGCCGTGTGGGCGGCGCGGCAGGCGGTGAAGGAGCCGTTCTGTGTTATCAATGCAGACGATTACTACGGACGGGATTCCTTCAAGGTGATGGCGGATTATCTGCGGCGGCCGGATTTGGCTGGCCCGCCATTGGCGTGGAGTATGGTGGGGTTTAAGCTCAAGAATTCGCTGAGTGAGCACGGCAAAGTGGCCCGGGGCATCTGCACGGAGAGCGATGGTCTGCTCGCGGGCGTCGAAGAACTGACTGACATCTACCGGACGGCGGGCGGCGCGGAAAATCGTCCCGGGGGCGGGCCGGTGCGGGCGCTCAGCGGCGAGGAAACCGTCTCGCTGAATATGTGGGGATTCACGCCGGAACTGTTCGGGGAATTTGGCGCTGCGTTTGCGGAGTTTTTGAAAACGCACATCAACGATCCGAAGGCGGAATTCTACATCCCGCTGGGCGTGGACATTGCCATTCGTCAGGGCAAAGCGACGTGCCGTGTGCTGCCGACGTCGAGCCAGTGGTTCGGCGTTACCTACCAGGACGACAAGCCGCGCGTGGTGGCCGCCATCAAAGCGCTGGTGGATGCCGGCGAATATCCATCGCCGCTGTGGTGAGAAAGATTTTGAACAGGAGGTAACGGAGGTAACAGAGAAGCATGGAGAACTCGAAAAGCAGGCTCAGACATCCTGGCCCGCAGGGAAATGGAATGAGCCCATCTGCCGCGCCGCAGGCGCCCTGGACTGCGGAGACTTGTCGCCGCTTTTCGCGGGGGTGCGACTTGTCGCAGTGGTGCGGAGCAGCGGGCGCGCTCCAGACGCGGCGGCTGCGTTCCCTGAT